>DAOVHJ010000104.1 GCA_030671945.1 Candidatus Heimdallarchaeota archaeon | reverse complement strand
CTTCTTGAAAATCTGTCAGACCATCTTCATCAGTATCAACTCTTATTGGTGAGGAGAGGTAAAGATAGACTTCGTCCGCATCATTAAGTAAATCCCCGTCTGTGTCATTTAAAGTAGGATCTGAAAAATACCAATACTCTGCAACATTAACTAAACCATCTCCATCTAAATCGTCCCTCGAATCATCTAATTGAGGATTGAAATTGTAAACGTATTCAAAATAATCATCCATACCATCTCCATCTGTGTCTGATAAATAGGGAGCAGAACCAAATACTATTTCCAAGGGATCAATTAAACCATCATAATCGCTATCTACTCTCAGGGGATGTGAGCCATATATGAATACCTCATCGCCATCGGTCAGGCCGTCGTTATCGGAATCAGGATCAAATGGACTGGATCCGAAAATGTATAACTCAAATAAATCACTCAAACCATCAAAATCTGTATCCCAGTTTGTAGCATTTGTTCCATAATAAATAACTTCTAAGTAATCGGTTAAGAAATCCCCATCTGTATCATCCAAATTTAAATCGGTACCCCAGAAGACTTCTTCAGAATCTAGTAATCGATCATCATCCGTGTCGGCGTCAAAGGGGTCACCTTTATAGAGGAACTCCTCGTAATTTGTTAATTCATCTGTATCATAGTTAAGTGAAGCATCATCAAAGAATGGATTTAAATTGAAAAAGACTTCATAGCCATCTAACATGAGGTCACTGTCTGTATCATTCACTATTGGATTCGTTCCACTAGTTGCAACTTCATAATGATCTGATAGTTGATCTCCATCTGTATCCCACAAATTTGGATCTGTTTGAAAAGTGTTATTCAAAAGATATTGATCATCTAGTGGTTCTATCATTATCTCGTAATAATCAACCAGTAAGTCAAGATCAGTATCATTAGATAGTGGATTAGTAAAGAAAACAAATATTTCTTCAAAATCATCAAGCTTATCGGTATCTGTATCATTCAAATTTGGGTTTGTTCCATAACCATATTCCCCGAGATTTGTAATGCTATCTACATCAGGATCTAGCCCTGAATCATTTACCAGTGGATTTAAGCTATAAGTGATTTCAAATCCATCTGGCATCCCATCATTTTCTGTATCTGGATTTGTAGCATTTGTTCCGTGAACAAATATTTCGGAACCATCTGTTAGTTGATCATCATCTGTATCTGGATTATTTGGAAGTGTACCATGGATGTTCACCTCATCTCCATCTGTTAAAGTATCAGAATCGCTATCTGAGAGATATGGATCGGTTCCCCAAGTAAATTCCTCCAGATTTGTAAGACCATCTGGTTCAAAATCATCGCTTGCATCTGTAACATTATGTGGATTCAATCCATAATTTATTTCCCAGCCATCTAAAATTAGATCTGAATCCTCATCAGGATCCAATGGATCCAATCCGTTTAGAATTTCATCTCCATCTAAAAGAAGGTCATCATCTGTATCTGAATCCAATGGATCTGTATAATAGTCATTTAATTCTTTATCATTAGATAATCCATCTAGATCTGTATCAAAAATCCCACTAATATGATAAGTTAATTCACCAAATGGATTTGGTGGATCATCTCTCCATAAAACATGAATCTCATCTGTGTTTTTGTTATAAGCTACAGATGGTGAATACGATGTAGTATAATTAGCAGTAATTAATGAAACATCTGTCCAATGCCCCAATAAGGAATCATATATCATAATACGAATCCCCCCAACATATGGTCCTTCATTTTGTCTATTTGGATATGTGAAGATAATGTCGCCACGTGGAGTAGCAGCAGCTGAAAGAACATTCAATCCACGATGAGAAGCATCTACTGTTAGAACGGTTGGATTACTCCAGGCAGATCCAGTTTTGTTCATATATACAATACTGGGTCCATCAGATTCACTAATAGAATTTATGAAAATATGAAGAGTATTATTAATTGCTAACATTTCAGGTCCAGGAACATACGTTTTTCCCCCATCCATTTCTTCCATCCCGATTGTTTCCTCTAATCCCCAAGATGAATCACCGATTTGCATATCATAATATCTTATCCTATGCAATACAAAATAGATCTCACCTAATCTCTGTGATTCCATAACATGAATTATATCATCATCTGTAATTGCAATTTTAAAATTAAGTGGTTTTGCATATCCAGAAAATAAAATTTCTGTCCAACTATCCTCTCCAAGTCGCATTTGATAAAACACAGGGTAACTAGTTAAATCTGTAAATAAAGCAGATTGTGTGGACGCAGACCAAATTACATGTGGAGTATTATACTGATCAACGGTTATCTGTGGATTGTGAGAAGGTAAAGCATAACCGTTCCCATCAACTCCAGGATCAATTCTTTCTATATCACTCCATGTATCATTATACCAATATTGATAATAAGTACGAGAGCTGTCTTGAGTTGATCCCCAAGAGAAAGCTAAATGCACTCTACCGATTTCGTCTGCAATTGCGTCTAATCTAAATTCATAATTTATACTTCTACTGTCTAATAGATCCATTGGTGCATATGTTCCGTTTTCATAAATTAATTGATGATATAATGATCTTCCATTTTGATAATTTGACCAAAATAAGTGAGTTCGACCATAACTATCAACAACCACATTTGGTGTAATGGGTTGAAATGGGCTATCTACTATAGTCAAATTATTCCAATTAACTACTGTACTCCCTGCTTGTGGAAGCATTGAATAAACATGAGAATTAAATCCCTTTGATGTTAAGACTGATTCTTCTTCATCGATTTGTTCAGACTCTATTGTTTTTATTTGATTATCAAATGAGTGAGTCGAAGAAATGGTAGTGGTAAGTATACAAGTAATAATCAGAATTATGCCTATCCTCAAGAAATATTTGTCTTTACCATCTACTTTACTAGGGAAACGAATTCTAACGTTTATTCCCCCCGTTTAGTCATTCATAATTAGATTATTTCCTTAATTTAATAACTTAATTACGAATATTGTAATAGTTTTGGGAGTAATTTATTAGTGATAAAATTACAATATTTTACTCATGTCAACACTTGATTTTGAAAGACTAACAAAAGAAATTGAAAAAGACTTGCAGAAAGTAGTAAAGCCTTCTTTATCTGAAGCTCATAAAGAGGCGAGATCAGTTGGTGATATTTATTACCTTGGAGTTCTAACGCCAGAAGTTAGGAAAATCGCAAAAAAGTATCTCAAACAGCTAAAAGATAAACGTATTAGAGATATTGAAATTATCTTAGACTACTGTAATAGTTTGCTTCAAAAGAAAGTGTCAGAATTTCGAACTATAGCATTCCAATGGAGTTTTCAATATAGAAAACAATTAAAATCAAAACATTTCGAAATCCTTGAAGATTGGCTTGATAAATATGTGACTGGTTGGGGGAGTTGTGATAATTTGTGTGTGTCTACCTTCGGTTATTTTCTCTGCAAATTTCCTGAATTCATTCCTAAGATAAAGAATTGGACTTCTTCACCTAAACCAATGACTCGACGAGCTTCCGCTGTTTGCTTCATTTATTCTTTGCGAAGAAGTAGATATATAGAACATATATTCGAGATTTCTGATGCTCTACTAAATGATAAAGAAGATCTAGTCTTGAAAGGATATGGGTGGATGTTAAAGGAAGCAACTAAGAAATTTCAAGATGAAGTTTTTGAGTATGTTCTGAAAAACAAAGCAAAAATGCCTCGAGTATCTTTACGATATGCAATCGAAAAAATGCCACAAGAAATGAGAAAGCAAGCAATGGCAAAGGATTAGGATAAATCATTTGATTTAATCAGAAATTGCACAAAAAACTAGTCTTTTATTTGAATAAATCATTATTTATTGTGGGGTTATATGATTGGCAGTTGTCAAAATTTTGCTTGTCGATGAAGATAAGGCTTTTGTCGACGCTACAAAGCTTTACCTTGAGAAACTTAATCAGTCATATAATGTTAGTACAGCAGATACTGCTAGTAAAGCTGAGAGATTGTTAAAAAAAACTGTTTTTGATGTTATAATTTCTGATTATTTATTACCTGGTAAAAGTGGTTTAACTTTTCTGTCAGATTTACGTACTTCAGGAAATAAATCAATTTTTATTTTGTTTACTGGCATATCTACAGAAGAGGTAATCATTGAAGCTCTTAATTTAGGAGCTGATTACTATATTTTGAAAGGTGGAGATCCAAAGAATCAATTTAAAGAATTATCTAATCTCTTAGAAAAATCAATCAAGAATATTGCTCAACTTCGACATGCAGAGAACACTATAAATCTTGAACGAAAAGCATTCCAATTAATTGCTGAATCTGCAATCGGTAAATCACAAATGACAAACTTGTGCAACGATGTTTTACGAGATTTAATCACAACTTTGGGTTTTGATTTAGGTACTCTACGACTTTACAATCCTACAACAAAAATTCTTAAACTGACAGCTTTTTATGGAACTGAAAAAGAGAAAAGTAAGTTAGTAGAAGATCAACATTTAGACGATGATAAACATATTTCAGTTCTCGTAGCTAATAGCAGAATTGCTATAATTTCTGCTGATGTAAATAAAAGTAAAGAACTGCTTCCTTATATGAAGCGATTAAAGGAATTAAACATTCAATCCATCATTACTTGGCCAATAGTTAGTGCTGTTAACAAGCTTTTGGGAATAGTTCATCTAGCATCCAAAACTCCAAAAGATATTCCCAGTGAAAAATGGATTTTCTTTGAAACAATTGTTCGATTTTTCGCAACGATTTTGGAACGCAAGAATGCAGAAGAATTACTTCGATTTAGTGAAGAAAGATACAGAAAGTTAGTTGAAACATCTCCTCTTTCGATTTTAGTTACAGATCTAACTGGAAAAATCCTTATGGTTAATCAAGAATCTCTAGATTTGTATGGAGGAGTGAAAGAAGAAGAATTGATTGGGAAAAGTGCCTTTGATTTAATTGCTCCAGAAGATCATAAATTAGCAGCTAAAAATCTTGAAAAAACTAAGAGAACTGGTCGAATGAAAAACATGCAGTATACTATGTTAAGAAAAGATGGTTCTAAATATATTGGAGAGTTGAATGCTACACTTTTAACTGATGCAGATGGGAAACCAACTGCTTTCCTTGGTGTTATTCAAGATATTACTAAACGATTGAAATCACAAGAAGTACTCAATCAAAATCAAAAAATGCTGAAAAAACAAAGAGATGAGTTAGAAGAATTTGCCACAACAATTGCCCATGATATTCGAGGGAAATTACAAATTATCTCCATGTATAATTCCATGAGTAATTCAGATTTCTCAGACAAAGTGGATCAACAAATAATTGAAACAACAAATTTCCTTGAAGACCTTTTATTTCTAGCCAAAGAGGGAGAAATATTGGGAGAAATCACTTCAGTAAATCTTACGGAATTAACGAATGAACTGGTTTCAGAAATAAAATCCTTGGATCCTAATCTTAAGATAAGCATTCGTAATTTGCCTACATTAAAGGGTGATAGAGTAAAATTGAAACAAGTGTTCGAAAATTTGTTAATCAATGTAATCAAACATGCTGATGCTTCTAAAGTGCATATTATTGGGAAAGATTTCCCACATAAAAAACAAATTGAAATCCAAGATAATGGAAGAGGGATGTCTATAGATCGGCAAAAAGAAGTTCGGAAAGCTTGGACGAAGGAAAGCTATGCTTCATTTGGTTTGTTAATTGCTCTTAAAATTGTGGAAGCACATGGTGGGTCTATGGGTTTTGAAAGCGAAGAGGGTTTGGGGACAATTTTTGTGATAACCTTCCCAAAAAAACGCTAAATAATTTATTTTTTGCTGGATTTTAGTTGTTAAAAAGTTAACATAATTATATAAACTGAACAATTAAAAAAGCTATATTGGATTTTTAGCATGGTAGCATTAACTATGTCACAAAAGAATATAGTTGCAGTTATAGATTTTGGAGGACAATACGCGCATTTAATTGCCAGAAGAGTAAGGGAGTTAGGTGTTCATTCTGAGATCTTCTCTTGGAAAGTAAAACCAGAAGAATTACTCTCAAACAATGTTCAATCGATTATTTTTTCTGGTGGACCAAATAGTGTCTATGATAAGAAGGCTCCAAAAATCTCAAATGAAACCATGGAATTCATTGAAAAACAAAAAATCCCTGTTTTAGGATTGTGTTACGGTCATCAATTCATCTCTCAATATTATGGTGGCAAAGTTATTCCAGGAGACCAGAAAGAATACGGTCATACAATAATTCAGATAAAAAATGATCAGAATTTGTTCAAAAGTTTTGGCAAAGAAAACAAAGTCTGGATGTCCCATGGTGATAAGATTTCTGAATTACCATCCGATTTTAAGATAACTGCTTCTAGTGATAATTGTGAAATTGCTGCTTTTGAGAATCTAGAGAGAAAAATCTTTGGATTACAATTCCATCCTGAAGTTGTGCATACTGATAATGGTATGGTACTCTTGAGTAATTTTATTTTTACAATTTCTAATCTTCAGAAGAATTGGTCTATGGAAAGTTATATTGAACAGCAAATTGAAGAGATAAGAGAAGAAGTTGGGGAGAATCGGGTTATTATAGGCGTAAGCGGTGGAGTAGATTCCACTGTAGCAGCAATCCTTCTTCACCAAAGCATAGGTGATCGTCTCTATTGTGTTTTTGTTGATCATGGATTCATGCGAAAAGATGAACCTGAACAAGTGGTGAAGTATTTCAAAGAGGACTTAAAATTTACTAATTTCTATCGTTTGGACGCACAAAAAACCTTCTTGAAAGCTCTTAAAGGTGTCAAGGATCCTGAAGAAAAAAGGAAAATAATTGCTTTCAAATTCATAGAGGCGTTCGAATCGTTTGAAAAGAAATTGGCGAAGAAGCATGGAACTTTTGGCTATTTAGCTCAAGGGACAATTTATCCAGATCGAATAGAATCTGCCCAACCATCTGAATCTGCTGCGAAAATAAAAAGTCATCATAATGTAGCTTTACCTGAGAAAATGTCTTTGAAAGTTGTTGAACCACTTAAAGAGCTCTATAAAGATGAAGTTAGAGAAGTTGGTAGATTACTAAAGATTCCCACTGAGTTGATAGAAAGACATCCTTTTCCCGGTCCAGGATTATCTGTTCGTATTCTAGGTGAAGTAACACAAGAACGATTAGATACTCTTAAGGAAGTCGATGCGATTTTTATTGACGAAATAAGAAAACGTAACGAATACAATAACTACTGGCAAAGTTTTTCTGTTCTTCTTCCTGTAAAATCTGTGGGCGTGATGGGTGATTCACGAACATACGAGTGGACAGTAGTTTTACGTTCTGTTGATTCCATTGATGCTATGACTGCTGATTGGTCAAAAATACCTTATGAAACTTTAGCTATTATCTCTAATCGCATAATTAATGAAGTCAAAAAAGTTAATCGAGTTGTTTATGATATTACTTCCAAACCGCCTGCAACCATCGAATGGGAGTGATTAAAACCTTTTTTTAATTAATTAACCTCTTTTTTTGATAAAAGTTTATTTTTTAAGGCGCACTCGATATATACCTAGATAGTAGAATTGATAATATTGTCGAAGTTATTTGAGATAATATTATTGGATTAAAGGGAATTTAACCAATGAAATGCTACAGAAATATCGCCCCATATTTGATTCTATCCTTAATATTTGTTCTAAGCCCTTTCCTTATTACAAATATTCCTACTTCAGGACATTCTACCATCGCCTATCCTACAGAGATTTTCTCCATATGGAATAACACTGCACCAAGTATTAATGGGCAAATAAATTTTGCCCATGATGATATAGATCAAGAATGGACTTCTGCTGTAGTCTCAAATCTTTACAATTCCTCAGATCAAGTTGCTGGTAAATTATTCATTCAAAATAATAATGTAAATCTCTATATTGGATTGGATGTTTTAAATTTACAAACAGAATCACCTATAACAGATTGGGGAAGCTCAATATTCTTTGACATTGACCACAATGGTAAATTAAGTTCTGTTGATAGAATGATT
>DAOVHJ010000203.1 GCA_030671945.1 Candidatus Heimdallarchaeota archaeon | reverse complement strand
GAAATGTTTAGCATTCCTTGGAATGCTTTTCTTCCATTGTTATTCGCAGCCATTATGGGAATAATAATCGGGAATTTTATGTATCTAACAAGTATGCAATATGTAGGATTAACAATTGCCTATCCAATAGCTATGACTTATCCCCTCTTGACGTATGTTTACGAAATCATAATTTTTGATGCTGTGTTTGATTGGTTGAAATTTCTAGGTATAATCCTAATTATTGGTGGTGTTGTAATGATTTCATTCTCACAAAAAAACGATGCCATTCCTGTAGAAGATCTATTACCGGATTCCAAATCAATTTCTGAAATAGATAATTCAAGCGAATCAATTCTATTAAATTCAAAACCCGAACATTCGGAATCTAAAATTTTAGAAGAAACAGAAAAATCAGAAAAAACAAGTAGAAAGCTCTCACAATTATTTGAAAACAAAAAAATCTTGGGTGTCATTCTTGCTTTGTTGGCTACAGTAACATGGGCAACAGGTACCACTCTAATAAAAGTTGGATTGGATAGAACAGATATTGATATCATTCCAATCAGTGGTGCTCGAATGACTTTATTGTTACCAATTACATTTACATTGTTTCTTGCTACAAAGAAAAAAACTAATCATTACAAGTTTTCTTGGAAAGCAGTCTCCTTTATTGTTTTAGGTGCTCTCATTGGCTTATTTGCATCCAATATCTTCTATCTGAAATCAATAGATTTGTTGACAGGAACTTCTACTCCTGCTGCAATAGCTGCTTCTGGTCCGCTGATTACAATGCCCTTGTCTATACTATTCCTGAAAGAAAAAGTAGATTGGAAGATCATACTTGGAACAATACTTACTATCGGTGGGAATGCACTGGTAATTTTAAATATCTTATAGTAATAATTTAAATTAATTCTATTAAACAATCATAAAGAAGTGTAGATTGAAATGTCCAACTTAGAAGAGACTCGAAAATTCGCAGAAGAAAGACAAGATGAAATCATACCTCAAGAGAACTTCGCAACTAGTCTTTCAAATGAAATCATAACTCATTCCCAAAAAGATGATATAGAAAAGATGGAGTTACTTCTTACTGAATTAAAGGATCTTCTTATTAAATTCCCAAAATCACAACATATTCAGAAAACATATGGAAGTACCCTTCTGAATATCCTTCCTGTATTTTTTGCTCATGCAACACAAACAGATGTTAAAAGTAAAATCAATTCTTTAAGAGAATTAGCTATTGAGTTTGAAAGCATGACTTTAATTGAAATATTAGCTATGATTTTAGTAAATGCCATTTATGATTTTAGCTTGATTAACAAAGCAGGATCAATTCAAGAATTTTCAATGGAATTATCTGATCTTAGTATAAAATATCCAAAGAATGATTCAATTCAAATTGCAGGTGCAAAAGGAATGGTGAATTCTACTATGTTCTTTGTTCAGAATAACGATTTGCAAGCTGCAAAGAAACATTATAGGATTCTACAAAGAATTTTGAAAGCAAATCCTGATAAGGAAATGGTTGATTCATTTCAATTAATACAATTAGGAAAATATTTCGAAAATAAATAATAATCTTATTTGAAAAACCCAGTAATTATTCTAAAACAATCATTTGAAATCCAATGGTAAAGATTACAAGATTAATTGAAACTCTTGTTCTTGCACCATTTGAGGAGTAAACCTCTATTGGTCCAGTTCCGGTATTAATTGTTATTCTGAAATCATCACCTGAAGTTGTAATTGGATCACCATTTACAGGAAAACCAAATAACGTTGGATTAACTTCAATGTCAGTTTTGCTAATTATCAAATGATACGAACCAGAATTCAATCCTACTAAAGAATCAACTGCATTGAAATTTACAGCGATAACAGAAACATCGATTTCTCCTCCAACACCTGTATCTCTTATTAGTAGTTGCAATCTATACCAGAGTTCAAGCTGATATGTTTCTGAATCTGTTCGTTCCAAAACCAGTGTTGCAGGATCAATTGAGCCATCTTGAGTTACTACTGGTGGGAAAAAAGGTCCACCCTTAATGTACTCTTGTGAGTTTTCCGGCATAATAGAAACCTCGCTTGGAATAGATAACCGCGCAATACCATATTCTAATCCCGGAATTGGTAGATACATTGCCCCATCAATAAAAGCTCGAAAATTAAGCCCCATAGAAGTAAATCCTAGTGTTCCATCAAATGCATCAACAGGTAATAATCTAGCTGAACCTAATCCATCATAAAACATGGTTTGAACAGCTTCGTCAACTTTAGTTAAGAACAAGGTGGAAGAATATATTGAAGCATTTGTATTCGCTCGATCTATTGTTGGAATCAAATATGAATAAGTTAATGCTACTGAAGTAACCATTATACTAGTAATTAATAACGTAGAAATTATATTAGAAACTCCAGATTTATTCTTTCTAATTTTCTTCAATAACATTAAATCACCGACAACAATAGTATGAGTGGTTCTATCTATTTATTTTATTTTCTAGGTTAAAATCTTTCTGTATGGGAGAAAGAAAAATTATTAGCAGAAAAAGATAGAAAAAATAATTCTTTTTCCTGCTAATATTGTCCAATCGTTCCTTTTTTGCGAAGGAATTTTTCTGTGGAAAAAGAGAATTTATTCTCATATGAGTGAGAAGTAATATATAGTCTGGTAGTATCCTCAATACTAGAATTGTTTTGGATGGGGTTCTAAATTGAAAAAACAGTCAAAAGTTTTCTTTATTGTAAGTTTGTTGGTTGTATTATCTTTCATTTCCTTTACTCAAGTAGATGGGATAGCCTATGAAGTGTCATTTGAAGAAATTGGTTCCATAGAATCAACAGGTGGAGATACTTTCATGTGTGAAGTATTTGATGATTTAGCAATAATCATTGATATGCATGGAGGATTACTAACATATAATGTAAGCAATCCAGCAAATCCAGTGTACTTAGACACTTTTTTTGATGGTGGAATCCCTCATGATTTCTTTGTGAAAGACGATTTATTATATCTCGCAGATCATCATCAAGGACTCGAAATATACAATATAAGTAACCCCAGTAATCTCGTGAAACTCGGTCAAATCGCAGATGCTGGTGATGGAGAAACTGATGGTGTTTTTGTTTGTGAAAATATTGCTTATACTGCTGAATGGCATGATTCGACCTGGGACTGGAAAATGGTTTTAATCAATGTAACAGACCCAACCTCCCCTGAAAAGATATCTGAATATGTAGATGGAGATAATGAATTCACTAGATTTTATGTAGAGAATGGAATTTGTTATACTGCCTGTCTAACCAGTGGTTTTAAAATTTTAAATGTGACAAATCCAAATAGCATTGTGGAAATTGGTTCTTTTGTCTCAGGTGGCTATGTTTATGAATTTGAAATGCGAAATGAGATTGCTTTCGTTGTAGATGGACGATTAAGTATCATTAATACAACTGACTTGAGTAATCCTTTTGAAATAAGTAATTACTATCCAAATCATGCTGTTTTTGATGTACAGCTCCAAGATGATTTAGCGTTTATTGCAATGGATGAACGCGGAATTCAAGCAATAAATATTAGTTTACTTGACGAACCAGAAAAATTAGGAGAATTCAGAACAGATGATGTGATAGGTATAGAATTATCAGATGATGTACTTTATCTTTCAATGCATGAATTTGGATTTATGATGCTTAATTACACTATCGCAGAAGCAACCGATTCAATTGATCAACCAGGAGTTCTATTTGTTTTTACCATTCTTTCATTAGTTACAATGATTGCACTATTTAAAAAAAATGACTAGTTAATAACAAATACTTGATGAGATACTAATGATGCTTATAGAGATTCATTAAATCTTCACCAGAGGAAAATCTATCTCCAATGACATCAATTCCGGATTTCTTTAATTGCTTAAAGAAAGAACCTGCTAAAACAAAAGCAAACAAATCAAATAATGCTGAACCATCTTTAACAGCTATTCCCATTTTTCTTGCTTCATAAGCTTCTACAGCATTACCCATTAGATTCCCAAGAGTAATGATTTGTATGAAGACAATGATATCTTTTGCTTTTTGTAAACCATATTGTTTAACGAGTTTTTCTTTCTCTTCTTTTGATGGATTGTTATTGCTTCTTGCATAATGTTTCGCAAAATTTAAAGCTACTACTTCATCTTCTTTGATGGATTCCAGTGAGTTATCTAAAATTGAAACAATCTCTAACTCCAAAGCTCCACTCTTAAGAGCGGAACCAGTATGTCCATAGGTACAATACATACACCTGTTGACTGAAGTTACAGATAACATAATGCGTTCAGAAAAATCTCTACTGATTCGATTACTCGAGACAGTTTCCTTAATTTGGGAGAAATTAGCAATGAATTGTTTGATATCTTTGAAGAGACTATGAAATGTATATCTCCTTTTTTGGAAAATGTCGTTTGGAGCCATACTTTACCTATCTCCAGAGAATATTAAAATAATACTGCTTAAAATAGTTAAGATTTTTCTTCTAGATGTTTAGAATTTAACATACTATATATAATGATTCACACAAAATAACATACAGTTGACAGCATTAGTTAGGGAGAAATTACTTGAAGGAAAAAACTCAGTTAGAAATTGCTTGTGCGGAAGTAATGGGTGATGAGACAAATCAATACTACGATATCCTTTCAGATATGTTGATAATGAATCCTCATTTATTGAAGAAAGATGATACTAGACTTTCTGCTCAATTAACTTCTATTCTTTTCAGTGAAGAAGTTGAAGACAAAGCTCATCTTATCTGTAGTATTATTGAAACAATTGATACTAAATCAGAGGATAAATATGTAAAACAAGCTAAGCTCTTGTTAGAAATCGATCCGGTATTAGATAATACAAAACAAATTGTTGATAAACTTAAATCATTTACAGATCCAAATTATTCGGAAATAATGAGAAAAGTGAATATTCATAAACACGAAATGAAAATATTCAGAAAAGGATCTGGATATACAAAAAGACGCATATAATTCAAAGATATTTTGCTACCATCATTCCATAGTATGTAGGAGCTGATCTGCTCGTAACCTCAGGTTTCAATTTCTTTTTCTCCAGCAATCCTTGAAGCATAACAAAACCAATGTAGCCACAACAAAGAGCTTTACCTAATTTTGGCACAGCTTTCTTTACAAGTAATTTGGAATCTAAAGTCCCAGCCCATTCTTCCATAAGAGCATCAAAAGGTGCTGCATCTTCAGAGAACCCGTAAGGACCATCTTTATCATGTGTATGACCCATATCAGCACTAATG
>DAOVHJ010000140.1 GCA_030671945.1 Candidatus Heimdallarchaeota archaeon | reverse complement strand
TCCCCAATTCACCATTTTAGCTATTAGAGAAACAGCAATTCCTTGACGACGAAAATCAGGATTTACCAGCATATCAAAAATCCCTAAATTTCCCTGTTCTAGAACTGCCATACCAATCCCGATAATTTCTTTATCTTGTTCAGCAGAAAAGAAGCTTTTGGGTTGGAGAATTCTGCCTATGATTGCTTTCTGACCTTTAATTCGTTCTTGTGTTGCTCTTCCAGAAACAGACATAGAGCTAAACCATTCATTCTTTACTTTGGTGGCATTTTGATAGGAATAATCTTGATTGATTGGAATATCAGGCATATCTTTAACTTTTGCAGTCATCACAAGAGTTTCATCTATTATCTTATAATCATTTTCAAGAAGTGTCTCGAGAAGATTCTGTGGTTCATAATAATCTGGGAGTTGAAAAATAACCGGTAATTTATTCTTAGCAAAAATTGTTTCTACAACTTGAATATCCTCTAGGAGATTGTCCCCGTAATAAGTCAAAGGCATAACACTATTAGCTCTTTTCGTTACACCCTCAGATATCCTTGCTACCCAACCATTTAACAAATAATAATACTTAGCTGGCCAAGCATTTGTTGATAATTCCTGGTAGAATCTTATTAATCGTTTATCAGGCATAATTGATAGGTGGTTTTTCTTTGTTATAAAATGAACGTTTAGCTAGAGAAATAGTAAAGCCGAAAAAATCTCTCTTATTCTGGATTTTCTACATCTACATGTACACTAAAAATACCACCAGACCACTGAGCATAGATACCCCGATTATCATAGGTTTTATAGCAAAAAATTTGATATGTAATAAATACGTCTGGCGTTGGGGTATAAGTAAAAGTTCGAAATATTCCTGAATAAATCTCTGTTTCTAAGGAACCATTCACAATGAGCAATTTGTAATACCAACCAGGCAAGTAATTCTTTGGTTGAGACCAACTGAAAGTTATTTTATGCAAACCATCACTTAATCCTCTAAATCGTCTACACATAAGAGGTTGGAAATAGTAGGGACTATCAAGTTTATCAGTTGGATCTGTGAAAAATATATGTATTTCATCATAATCCAGGTATCCATCAAAATCTGTGTCATCACTTGTAGGATTTGTAATCCAACCATCTGTTCCTGGATGAATCTCTTCTTGATCTGTGATTAAATCACTATCAGTATCATTACTTGTATAATCACAATTGTATTGTTGTTCTGCTTCTGCATCTAGTGTATCATTATCATAATCCAAGTTTTGAACGTACTGCCAGAAATAAAATAGGAAACCAGCTGTTAATTTAATGGCTTGTCCTACAAGGATAGAAGCGATATCTAACCACAACTGATAATCATAACCAGTACTTTCAATGATAGAATGATATGGATGAGCAAATAATGCTGCTTGATGAATCCAAGCTTTCGCGTTAATAGTTCCTTCCCAATCCTTGGGAGGAGAATAAGTTCCATTAAGTGGTTTTGGAATATTACCATAAACAAATTGTAGGTTGCAGAAAGACTCATAATCGACATGATAACCAAGAGGATCATTGCTTGCGTGATGAGGAACAGTTACATCTTGTAGGAGATGGATTGCATAACCTAAGTAATAATAAGCTCGAGTTTTATTAACTTGGAATCCATTGATACCCAAGTAACAATTCACTGCCTTGTCAAAGTATTCTTGTGCATGATAAGGAGCCCCAATGTTTCCATATAACCCAGTTAATGATTCGGGATTCCAATAGTGTTCTCGCTTCACATATAAATTTGAATCATAATCTTCTTGTGCTCTATTTAGAGCATCAAAGTAATTTGTAGATGGAGCTACGAGCTCGCTTCTGAGCAAGTAAAATGGATGGGTGTCATTATTACTATCAGATCCTAATAAATTTAGAGCGTTCCAAATTAAGACATCATGAAATCCACCGGTCGGATATGCAGAAGGATATGAGTGGCTTACTTTGTTAGATTCGAGAAATAAAGGAACACCAAGTAAACTTATGATAATAAAGCACTGCAAGATCCTTTTCTTATTCAAGCGAGAGTCTCCAATTACAATATCTCCTTTGATTTTAATTGGATTGTGATTAATATTATAATTAGCAGTTGCTTAAAAGGTAAATCACATCATTCCTCTATAAGGAAATCTATGTTGAATTCTTTTAGAACTTTATTTCCACGGGGGATTCTACCCGATTCTTTCCATTGAATCAAACCATGTAAATAACTATCCAGACTGTCAACATCTTTTAGCAATTCAGCCAAGGGATCATTTGCTATTATTTTTTTATCACTATGAACGGCGATGGCATTTATGATTCTATCAACTTCTTCTTCAGTGATTTCTGGCAATTCTCCACGAGAATTTTGATTGTACTCTAGAACGATTTCTCTTATGTGCTTTGCAGCGTTTACTCCATGATTTTCTGTTGATCCGGTTAATAAAGTATGAATATCATGAAACGCACAAGTGAGACTTGCTAATTCTGGATCAAGACCTCTCCTCAATGCAAGCAGCTTTGCTACTTGCATTGTTGAAAACATATGCATATAACTCCAGACAAGAGGTAATTCACGTTTTTCTACAGCAGATTTTTCCACTTTTTTCTGAATAATAGTTAGAATGAGATTTAGTCTCCAAGTCGGAAATCTGTTTTGATATTCTTCTAATGATTTACTATTCTCAAACATATCTTACTCTCCATATTCTAATTCATGACTTCATGCTTTAGCAATCATACGATAACTTAGTTCCAACAAGACATGATTTTATTATGTCACTTTTAATGTGAGTTCTCAAACGATCTATAGTGTTTTGTCCTGAACAATGATTGAAGTAAAGTTTGGGTGAACAATATTTATTCATGAGTTGCCCTGCTACAAAATCAACTTCTTCTTCAGAGAAGCGAAACATATGTGTTCCACCTATAATCGCTAGGATATTTTCTTTGTGACTTCGAGTTACTTGCTCGAGTGTATTTAGAAGACCTGCATGACAACATCCACAGATAAGAACCAAGCCATCCTTAGTTTTGAGAATAAGAGATAAGTCATCCAGTAATTTGTCATGCTCCCAGTTGCCTTTTACATAATGGCGTGTTCTTTTCTCCACACCGTCTTTGTGCGGACGCTGATTCACTTCTCCAACAGTTGATAAATAAGGTGTTATTACAATTGGCTTAGTTGTGAGATTTAAAGTCATCTTTTTTCTTAATTCACCTTCTATTGGCGGAAGGTAGAATTCAATGATTTCTTCTGGAACTTTCTTAGCATCCTGCATCCCTTTTGGTTCAAAAACAGTGGGATGACCAATGATCTCTAAAGGATTTTCGATTGATCGATTTTCTAATAATGCTTTTAATCCACCTGTATGATCTAAATGACCATGTGAGAGAACTAATGTATCTATACTATTAGGTTCGATTCTTAATAGTTTCATATTATGTAGCAGTTTTTTTCCATTCATCCCTGTATCAAGTAGAACCGTCTTTTCATCAGAAGCAATGAGAAAAGATTGTCCATGGTCAGCAATAAAATCGGAATCTGGTGGAACCACATCATTGTAGAGGTTAGTTATGGATACTCGCAAAAGATAACACCAACAAAAGAATTATTCATACAAGAAAAAATCTCTTAATGCTATTTAATATTATTTGGTTTTAACTGTGAATACCCGTATTTCTCCATTTTTTCAAACCAATTCTCATTTACTTCGTTGATAATTTCATTAGTGATAGAATGGATATTTGGTTTGTAATTCGCTTGTGCTTTTACGAATTTCTTCATAATACTCTTTACTTTAGAGAATTCGCCAATTTCAAGTGCTTCATATATTTCTTCAACGATCTCTAAGGGATTTCTTGTTAGATCTTCATACTTTACATCAATAATATTATTTCTTGGAATTAATTCTCGGTCTTTTTCGAAAACACTATACATATCATTATAGTTCTCGATGAAACCCTCTTTTATTTTCTCGTCTTCCCATTTCTGTAAAGCGAAAAGAGGAAGTACCTTTCTGTAAAATCTTAAAGTGGATAAGAAAGTATAATATGGATCTCGAATTGTATGAATAAATTTCGCATTTGGATACATAGCTAAAAGATGTTTCACTCGAGAGGTATTTGCCGGGTTCTTTAAAATAAGTCTTTTACCGTTATGCTTCAGAGTCATCTTTTGAAGAAAATGACTATACCGATTCTTCCATTTTTGAATTTCCTTTTCAGAACAATCTTTGAAAGTAAGATATCTTGAGTAGTAGGCAAAATTCTTCGGAAAAATCAGAGCATTATAAAAACCATATTTATCATAGGCGCTTAAAGCATATTCTTCTTCTGCTGTTTCCTTACTCCCCATTTTCACATTATCCATTGGACGAGTTTCTGGTAAAGCGAAATCAACAAATCTTTGAGTCAATTTCCTAAAGGATAAGAAGAAGTGCGGGCAATATGTCTCGAGATTAGTTACGAAACCAAATTGTTTGTCACGAGAAAGCATAGAATGCAATAGAGTGGTTCCAGTTCTCCAATGACCGATTATAAATACAGGATCTTTCACAATTTTTGTTTGCTTTATTTTGGAATGATACTTTATTCTTTCAACAACTCGCAAAGGAAGAAAATAATGAGTTGCTCTGATTGCTATATAGCATCTAAACCAATATTTTGGATGTACACGGAGCTTGTTTTCCAAAAGTAATTTACTAATATTACATGTTGTTGCTCCTGCTAAAGGCTCCATAGTAGCGATCCAATTTTGTTTCATGGTTGTTATTAGATACAATGAATATATGAAAAATCTTTCTTAGTGACTTATTACTAGTTCCTTAATGATTGTACTTTTTCTATTTGTTCTGTTGTTTTTGCAAAAACTCCTAAATTTCCCAAACGTATGTTTTTCAGACCCATTGCTTTCATTTCCGCATAACTAGTCATCATTTCATCAAAAGTAGGTTTTCGATTATCAACTAGTTTATATGTGGGGAAGAAAGCAAGCAAAGTGATTGGGATTTCTTCATCTATGTCTGCAATTAGCTGAGCTATTTGTTTATGCTGATTAGTTTCTACAAAACCGGGTATAAAAAGTGTTAGAACTTCGACAGTGAAATCTAAATCTACAATCAGTTCTAATGATTTAAGAACCGTCTTATTTGATGTCCCACACAATTTCTTGTATACATTATTGTCATAGGCTTTGATATCCAACCAATAGGAATCTACTCCACCTTCTTTTAGGATTTTGAGATTCTCTTTTGTTAAGGCGTAACCATTGGATTCTATTAAAACCCAAAGCTTCCCATCAGTCTCTTCCTTTATCTTCTCAGCTGATTTTGCATAATATTTTGGGTTGCATGTAAGATCTCCACCAGTGAAAGCGAGAATATTCCTAGCAGGACCAAAACCTTGAGGAGATAGAACTATTTGATTACGAGTTAATTTATCAGGACAAAACTTGGATTTTGTGCCCGAGATTAGACATGAACCACAATGAAAACACAAGTCCTCTGCATGCCACATCGTAACTCTCTTTTTTGGTTCAAAAACCGTTACATAAGACAAGTATTCCTTAGCTATTTTTGCTAGTTCATTTATACTTAGCCAATTACCATTGACTTTTTTTGAAAACTCGGATGAATGACATTTCAAACAATCATGGTTGCATCCACTTTGATAGACTGAAAAATAATCTTCTGGTCGCGAGAGATGTTTAGACTTTATAACTCGTTCATATTGATTATTCTTAACTCTGAGTGTGACTTCGCATGCTTTCTTTTTTTCACCACTAGCTGTAAGAGTATAACAATTGCCCTGTGGAATTCCTTGTTGCTTCAACAAACATTCCATTGATATCACAATGAATTACGTTTTGTGTGATAATAAAAGTAATGTAGAACTCCTCACGCCCAGTAAAGTTAAAATTTGATATAGTTATAGAATTGACTGGTTATTTATTGAATGTAGATACATTGGTGCTCTGAATGACTAATAAAGGCAAATGGAATTTTGATGAAAAAATTGATAGAACCAAAACTAGTTCAGTAAAATGGGATAATGAATTCATGAAGAAGTACTTCAAATACGATGATTTACTCCCATTATGGGTAGCTGACATGGATTTTCGTGCGCCAGATGAACTACTTGATGCATTAAGGGAACGAGTTGATCACGGAATTTTCGGATATACAGTTACTCCTGATTCATATTATGAAGCGATAATTAGCTGGTTTAAACGTAGACATGGTTGGAGTCTTGAGAAAGATTGGATAAAGTTTGCTCCAGGCGTTGTTCCAGCTATTAATTTCATCATCCAGTATTTTAGTCATCCAGGAGACAATATAATCATTCAAGAACCTGTTTACTATCCATTTGCTGGCCAGATAAAAAGTAATGGTAGAAATGTAGTAATCAATCAATTAGTAATCAAAAATAATCATTATGAAATGGATTTTGAGGATCTCGAGAAAAAATGCAAGGAACCAAGAACTAAGCTTCTCATTCTTTGTTCTCCACATAACCCGGTAGGAAGGGTGTGGACTAAAAAAGAATTAATCAAATTAGGTAAAATCTGCAATGAGAACAATGTGCTTGTTGTTTCAGATGAAATCCATTGTGATTTAATCTTTCCCGGACATAAACACGTTCCTTATGCTACTATTTCTAAAGAGTTTGCTCAAAAATCAATTACTTGTGTCGCACCTTCAAAAACCTTCAATATTGCCGGTTTAAAATCAAGCAATGTTATTATGCCAAATAAAATCCTCTGTGATGAGTTTGTCGCAAAATGTGGTACACTTTCCATTCGAGGACCAGGAAT
>DAOVHJ010000320.1 GCA_030671945.1 Candidatus Heimdallarchaeota archaeon | reverse complement strand
GATTAACAGATGAATGAAAATGCCAAGGGAAAATAATTTAGACTTCCTTATTGGGGATTAATGAAATAACAACATTACAGTAGCTTTTTTGAATAAATCCACTTAATACAATTTATAATCAAATAGGATTTGTGTAAAATGTCCAGTGTATATAAAAGCAAAACAATTTTCCTTAGCGCATTGATTATCTCTCTCCTCAGCTTTCCTATGCTTCTTATGTCTGCTAATATGTTCAACCAAAAATCGATTGCCTCTTCTTTGAATGTTGATGATAGCAATAATACAGCTGTTCTTTTACCAGAAGTCAATGAATATAGGGCTGATATTCACTGGGTTAAAACTAATATTGTATTAGATCGCTTTGGTGTTGGAAAAGTTACCATGTTGGTGAATTGCACACCAGATGCTGATCATATAGGATTATTGTTGGGTAACTTTGTGGACAATGAAATAACAGAAATTGTGACTGCTGAAACACATGCAAAAACTGCTGGTCACACGATAAGTCTCAACATAACCGGATCTGGAAGTAGTGCTTATGATTACATTCTCTATTTATCAGACCTATCACATGTTCAAACTAATGAAACTATCATTTACCAGTTCACCTATATTGGGGAATTTGTTTTATCCGGACAAATTGAGAGGTCTCAAGTTGATGCTAATGTTGCAATTATAAATTTGATAAGACCTTTGTGGAATATTACACTTGATTATCAAGAATTTACTATAACATTACCAGTTGATATTGGAGATAGTGTTGTAACTCCAACAATTCTTAGTGATATACAATTCAACGTTACTGAACAAATGAGTACCTATTATGATTTATCTTATGCAAATGCTAGTACTACTGAAGGAAATTTGTTTGTCTTCAATTGCAGCAAAGAGAATATGGGAATCAAGGCTCCCTTTGAAATCACCTTTTATCTCTCGCTAGCTTATTTCTCACTGCCAAATATCATGAATTGGTTAGTCCTGTTATTTGTATTCGTTTTTGTATCAGGAGCTTTAGTTCTTTCTATTGTTGTTATCAATGTTAGAAATAAAGCAGAAACTGAGGTATCAAATTTCAAAGAAGATCTTCAAGAGTTATTAAAATCCGAAGAAAAATAGGTAATTTTAAGAAAAGGGATGTCAATATTTCTACTAAAATTTCAGTTATTACTATCTATTAGAGGATGTTCCAAATTATGGCTAGAAAAGCTAAGACTATTCTTGTTACAGGTGCAGCTAGTGGTATAGGATTGGCAATTACAGAATATTTTGCTCAAAAAGGTGACAAGGTAATTGCTACAGATAAAAATAAAGAAGCTTTAGCTAATCTCAATGGCAAACCAAACATTTTCACTTTCTATCTCGATGTTACTGATTCAAAATCCATTTCTGATGTTAAGGATAAAATCGGTGAAATTTCTCAAGGTTTAGATGGGTTAGTAAATAATGCTGGTATTTTTGTTGGTGGACCTTTAGTTGAAATGAGTGAAAAAGATGTTGAAGAGATTATAGATGTTAATGTTTTAGGAGTATTTCGAGCTAGCAAAATTCTTTTTCCACTTTTATTAGAAAACAAAGGACGTATAATCAATGTAGGATCAGAAGCTGGAAGAATTAGTTTTCCATTGAATGGATCATATTCCATGAGTAAATTTGCACTTGAAGCTTTTTCTGATTCACTTCGCAGAGAATTAATGTTTCTAGGGATCAAAGTAATTCACTTACAAGTAGGTGCAGTTAATACTGCTATGCTTAAGGAAACCTATAGATGTTATACTGAAGATATTGACATCGAGAAAACCATCTTGCCAAATCTAGTTGAAAAAGTAATTCCAACATGTGAAGAAGAATTTGAAAGGAGTTCTGAACCTGAGGATATAGCAAAAATCGTTTATCGAATTTTTCATAAGAAACGACCTAAAGCACGATATAAAATTAGAAATAACAAAGGAAGACGACTTATGGAGTTTTTACCTTCATCGTTAATAGATTTTGCAATGTTAAAAATGTTCAAGTGATTTGGTTAATATAATCCTTTTCTACCATATTCCCAAAAGCTTTTATTAATACAAGCAAGGAAAGAATTCAATTAGTACAGCAAAGATTGTACTCACATTCAACAATAAGGTGGTTAATTTTGCGAATTTTAACCGTACATTCAGATTTCATAGAATTTGAACCAAAAAGAAAAGCAATCAAAGCAGCAGAGGAAATTGAAAAGAAATTAAACAGAATAGAAGAATGTTTGGTGGTTCTTTCTTCTGTAGAAAGTGGTGATGAAGAGCACTTTGATGAAATAAGTAAAAAAGCTGTTGCCGAGGTTGAATCAGTATCTGAACAAGTTAAAACTAAGAACATTGTTCTCTATCCTTGGGTACACTTATCTGATAAACCCTCAAGACCAGACGTTGCACTTAGAGTGCTAAAGAATATGGAAGCTGATCTCAAGAAAAAAGGATATACAGTTACAAGAGCTCCATTTGGTTGGTACAAAGCCTTCGATATTAAATGCAAAGGTCATCCTTTATCTGAACTTTCCCGAACAATTACGGTAGGAGAAAAAGATGTTAAGGAGAAGGTTGAAGTCGCTGAAAGCCAATCATTATTAGATGAACAAGCGGCAAAGCACGAATTCTTTATCATGGATCCCGATGGTACCCTTACTCCTGTAAAAGATTATAATTTCAGCAAGCACAAAAACTTGCATAAATTCGCAAAATATGAAACTCACAAACAACGCGAATCAGATATGCCCCCACCTCATGCAGATTTAATGAGAAAATTATCTTTAGTTGATTATGAACCAGGAAGCGACGCGGGGAACTTCCGCTGGTATCCTAAAGGTTGGATGATTAAGTATCTTATAGAGGAACTAGTAAAGGATCTAACAATTGCTTATGGAGCTATGCCAATTGAAAGCCCAATAATGTATAGCTATACTCATCCTGCAATAGAGAAATATATGCATCGTTTCCCGGCAAGGCAATATGTCTTGAAATCAGGAACAGACAATTATTTCTTAAGATTCGCAGCTTGCTTTGGCCAATTCTTACTCAGCTCTGATGCTCATATTACATATCATAATCTTCCAGTAAAACTATTTGAAATGACTCATTATTCGTTTAGACGAGAACAACGTGGGGAATTAGCTGCATTACGTCGTCTACGAACCTTTACCATGCCAGATATGCATACTATCGCAAAGGATTTG
>DAOVHJ010000029.1 GCA_030671945.1 Candidatus Heimdallarchaeota archaeon | reverse complement strand
TTCTTTTGGGCTCCAATAATGAATGTACTAGTCATTATTTTTTGGATAATACCGGGAATGCTTCTTTTTCAATGGTTAGATACAAAGTTGAATAGTACAGTTTTTTATTGGATTTGGATATATGTCCTTGTTTCTCTTCTTGTCTTTGGTTTGCCAGATTTTGCTGATTTAGTTAATCCTTTCCAGATATCTATTGTTAAAACTCCTGAGTTCTATTTATTCATAGTTTTTTATGTTATTATTGCACCTATTACCATAGTTTTATGGGGTTATGGAATCACAATAATATTCTCTCTATTATATGCAATTATTGCATTATATGAAGTTCGAAAAATATCCAAAAAGGAAGAAGAGCGATTAGCTAAGAAATTTGACAAAGTCTTTTCTGAAACAAGAACTGTTGGTCCACCAGTAGTTATCCTTGCAGATAACAATTTTAATGACTAATCTCAATCATTACTCTATATTTTGTTATTTATTCTGGAATTCTGTGAAATCATAAAGACTAACAAGGTCTTTTTGCAACCTTCTAAGGAGAATAATCGGTGCAACACGATCATTGGCAATATCCCTAGCAAAGGCAATCATCAGAATTTCTAACTGCTTCAAAACATAATCAGAATATTGAGGAGTAATTGCCAACTGAGGTTTACCGGCTATTAGGTGAACAGTACCGGTGTATGTTTTATCACAAATAATCTTGGTTATTTCCCAGAAAAGCTCCTCGGTAATTGCTAAGCCTTCATCTTTGAGACGAGCTAGAATAGCTTCTATGAGAGGTTTTGTATTCATGAGTTTGTGAATCTCACCGAGAATTTTTGGATCTTCTGGAATGGTTTTTAGTAATCGATAATTATTAAGAGCAATATATTTTGCATAAACAGGATGTTGGGTAGGGATGGTATCAATCTTTGTTTTCATAGAGGAACCCACATACTCACCATCATAACTAAGATCAATCAAATGAATAGGGCCGTTAAGGTGCAAGAGATTTTTTCGTAAGAACATATTGACTGGAGCATAAATCTCGTTATCACCCCAAATCTGGACATATAATTCCTTATTGTAGGGGTCAACTAAAACTAAACGCAAATAGGGTTTCTTATTTTTAGCAACTAAATCTAAAGCATCCTTAAGTGTAGCAAAAATTTTGACATTACCAGGTTCTTTTAATTCTCTAAAAAACAAAATGGGTTCTTCTTCAGTCAAGTATACATTCTCCTAGCAAGACTATAATTCTGTATTTCTAATGTTTTTTCTGCTTTTTAGGGATTTTGCAAAAAAAGCACTCTGTGGGAAACATGTGACGACTCCCCTCTCAAACATTCATTTGATCTAAAACCACTCGTAAGCTTTAAATATCAGTACAAATCAGCAGAAAACTAGAAAATAAAAACTATTCTTGGTGAGAACACTAAATGTCTCAACAAAACATCCCTGTTATATTACTAAAAGAGGGCACATCAAGAACCAGGGGAAAAGAAGCCCAAAAGAATAACATGCGAGCAGCGATGGCTATTGCAGAAGCAGTACGCTCAACTCTCGGTCCAAAAGGATCAGACAAGATGCTCGTGGATTCCCTCGGTGATGTCGTTATCACTAACGATGGTGCCACAATATTAGATGAAATAGATGTTGAACATCCTGCAGCAAAATTGATGACTCAAGTTGCAAAAACACAGGATGATCAAGTCGGAGATGGTACAACCTCTGCTGTCGTTCTTGCTGGAGAACTCCTCAAGAATGCTGATGCTTTAATTGAATTAGGTATTCATCCATCCATTATTATTTCTGGTTATAAGAAAGCAACCGAGAAAGCAAGAGAAATTTTGGACAAGATTTCTATTGACATAGACATAGATGATAAGAAGACTTTGGCTAAAGTTGCTACTACTGCCTTAAATAGTAAAGTTGTTGCTTCAGAGAAGGATCTAATAGCAAAAATCAGTGTTGATGCAGTTTTACAGATTACTGAAGATCGCAATGGAAAGAAGATTGCAGATCTTGACTGGATTAAAGTCGTCCAAAAAGCTGGAAAAGCATTAAAAGATACTGAGTTAATTAAAGGAGTCTTACTTGATAAAGAGGTAGTTCATCCAGGTATGCCAAAATCAATCACTAGTGCAAAAATTGCTCTTATTGATGATAACATTGAAATCCAAAAAACAGAGTTCAGTGCTGAAATTAAGATTGAAGAAACAAGTCAGATGCAAGCATTTCTAGATCGCGAAGAACAAATGATCGAAGAAATGGTTGACACAATTGTAAAATCTGGTGCTAACGTTCTCGTTTGTCAAAAAGGCATTGATGACCTTGCTCAACACTTCTTAGCTAAGAAAGGTGTTTTAGCAATTCGACGAGTAAAGAAAAGCGATATGGAGAAAATGGCTCGAGCAACAAATGGCAAAATTGTATCAACTCTTCATGATTTGAAGAAAAGCGATCTTGGTTCTGCTGGAAAAGTTGAGCAAATAAAAATCGGTGACGATGATAATGTTCTCGTTTCAGAAGCAAAGAATCCTCGTTCTGTAACTATTCTAATTCGTGGTGGTAGTAAATACATCACAGATGAAGCAGAAAGAGCTCTTACAGATTCTCTAAGCGTAGTTAGAAACGTTGTTGAAGATGGAAAAGTCATTGCTGGCGGTGGAGCTTCTGAAGTGGAAATTGCTATGGCTCTCCGAAGTCTTGCTGAAAGCATAGGTGGACGTGAACAATTAGCAATTGAACGATTTGCAAATTCAATTGAGATCATTCCAAAAACTTTAGCAGAGAATGCCGGTCTCGATGTGATTGATATACTAACTGAGATTAGAGCTAAACATACTGGAGGAGCCAGCTTTAAAATTGGTTTAGATCTTTTCAAAGCAAAAGTTACTGATATGGAAAAGGCTGGAATTCTAGAACCACTCAGAGTCAAATCTCAAGCAATCAGATCTGCTTCTGAAGCATCTGAATTAATCTTGCGAATTGATGATGTTATCGCTGCAAAGTCCAGACCTGGCGGAATGCCTGGTGGTATGCCCGGTGGAATGCCAGGCGGAATGCCCGGTATGCCCCCAATGTAACAATAGTTCATTTTTCTGAGACCTTCTGGTCTCACTTCTTTGTTTTTTATTTTCAAAATCAGCTAGTTATATTTGTAAATGAATGTAAAATAAAAAGTACTAAATAGAACTAATTGCTTGTAATTCTTTCCTTAAATCATCAATGTCTGTATCTGTTAAATCAACAGCGTCAGCTTCTCCAAAATCGCTTTGAGATACTGTGACTTCTTTTGATTTGATTTCTCGTTCTCTTTGTTGTAGCAATCTCTTTTCTCGTGATTGAAGATCTGATTTTATGATTTCAAAGAATCCTATAAATTGTGTCATGTCATTTGGTGGGATAATCCAGAAGGCATCGATTTTGAAACTAAATGATTCCATTCCAAGACCAAATACACTTGAACGTAATTTGATTAGATTGCTAAATTCTCCTATAAAAGTTACAATACAGATTGTGCCATCAGTTGTTACGGGTAACCAATCTATAGAATTGCGATTCCGAACTAAAGAAACAATTCTACGAAGTTTCTGCTCTTTTTCACCCGCACAATTTTGAAAAACCCATAAAGCGCAGATATTATCTCCTTTCTTAGGTATATCTTTAGTACTGTCTGTTGGGATTTTTATTTGATCAATAGAGATATTGCTTTTACCGGTCTTATTTGTTTGAGGACACATTTGAATCATGAAAAAAAAGACCATTATAGTATTTTACGTTTTCTCATGTAACAAATTCTTGGATTTTTAATTATAAACACTTCATTACGGATGTTTTATTAACTAAAAATGAAAATTGGATTACTGAGAGCTAACATATGACTTCACAAGAGATTATGCCAGGAGCCAACCCCTTTTTCTATAAAAAAAGCAAAGTTGGCTGTTTATTATGTCATGGTTATACAGGAACACCTGACGAAGTTCATAACATAGGTAAATATCTGGCAGGCAAGGGAATAACTACAATTGCACCTCTATTGCCAGGACACGGTACTACAATAGAAGAGCTACTAACAAAAACAGCTGATGATTGGTATGCTGAATATTGTTATGCTTTTAATTGGTTGGAAGAACATTGTGAAGAGTTTTTTGTCTGTGGACATTCAATGGGCGGCGCTTTGACATTACGCTTCGCTATAGAGCATAAAGTTAATGGAATCATTACATTAGCAACACCAACCAAACTCAGATTTATTCATAGAGCGTTCTTAGCAATTGCTGCACCAATTTTTAAAAATGCAGTACACAAGAAAAACAAAAAAGAAAAAATAAGTCAAGAAAAACACACTATTCTTTGTTATGATGGGTATCCAATTGCTCCTGCAAATTCATTAAGAAAATTGTTGAAATACAACCTGACAAGGCTAGTATCAATAAGTGCTCCTCTTCTTATTCTCCAAGGTTCACTGGATGACAAATGGTTGCTGAAATCAGCAAAAACAATTTTTGAAAGTGTTTCATCTAAAGACAAAGAACTAGTATTTTTAGAAAATTCCTCGCATAGTTTAACACATGAATCTGAAAAGGAGAAGATTAATGAGTTAATATATGAGTTTATTAGAAAGCGATCAAAAATAGAATGATTTTTTTTAATTCATTAGGGGTTATTTGAGTTGAATAAAACAAATGCCTGAACGGGATATCGTTCATCGAGTTATAACAATAGGTGAAAAACCATAATTTTGCAAATGTACTGGCAAATTTCTTATATTTGCTTCTTCATCCAAGAAACATTTAAATAATTCAAGTCAGACCTCTAACTGATTGATTATGTGGATTCTCGATGTCGTATCAGGAGTAGGAAAAACGAGTTCGATTCAAGTAGCAATTCTTATGGAGTTTGCGAAATCAAAAGATACTCCAAAGAAAGTAACAGAAATAATAGATGTTTTGAAGGATTCGTTCGAAGGATTTTGGGAACCTAAGAAAGGAACAATTTATCCAACCGTACATAATTTGCATATTAGGGGTTATTTGAAACTGCATGCTGTTAAACCATATGGGTATTCAATTTCAGAGAAAGGACTAGAAGCAATTGATAAAATATTTTCAAATATCAATCTTCAAATGGAAGCTTATATGCAATATTATTCATTTCTCCTTAACAACTATAGTCAAATAGATCAAAAGAAAGCAAAAGAGACAACCGCAAAAATCACGAAATCAATTAGTGAATATATCAAGGAAATGAACGCAATAAATGATTAATAATTGTGTAAATATTCAGTTTAAGTATGAAAAAAATTAAAACTAACCACGACAGCAATTACATATGGTAAAGATTACGAATTTTTATGGAACCTCTTGGTGCTCTGATTGTAAACGCTCAAAAACATTTCTTGGTGGACACAGAATTCCGTATAAATGGATAGACATAGATGAGAATGAGGAAGCAGCATTAATTGTTGAGAAAATTAATGACGGAAAACGACGTGTGCCAACCATTGAATTCGATGATGGTACTTTTCTTGTGGTTCCAACAAATGCTGAACTAGCACAAAAATTAAACCTGAAAACAAAATCCAAGCACAAATATCATGATATACTGATCATTGGTGGTGGACCTGCAGGATTAACTTGTGCTCTCTATACTTCACGAGAAGGTTATGATACTGCTCTAGTAGAAAAAAGTGCCTTGGGAGGACAAGTTGGAGTAACAGAGAGATTAGATAATTTTCCTGGATTTCCTGATGGAATATCAGGAAATGAATTAGCAGATAGAATAATAAAACAAGTAGAAAAATTCGGTGTGGAATTCATTAAAGCAACAGAAATTGCAGGTATAGATGATATGGGCCATTGCTTAGTAGCAAAAACAACATCTGGAGAAGAATTAGATGCAAAAGCTATGGTTATGGCTACTGGGAGTGAATATAAAATGCTAGAAGTTCCAGGGGAAAGGAAATTACTTGGATACAAAATTCACTTCTGTAGTACTTGTGATGGTCCATTTTACAAAGGAAAAGAAGTCATGGTTATTGGAGGAGGAAATTCAGCCTTCGAGGAATCAGTCTTTCTAGCTCGATTTGCATCCAAGGTCACAATTGTAGGAAGATCAGATGAATGGAAAGCATCAGCGGTTCTAAAACAGAAAATATCAGAAATACCAAACGTAGAATTAGTAAAAAACAAAGTTGTTAAAGAATTCATAGTAGGTCCAAAGAAGACATTGAAAGGAGTAAAATTCTATGATAAAGATACCGAGAAAGATATCATTCTACATCCAGATGGTGTTTTCATTTTCATTGGAATAAAACCAAATGCAGAAATTATTCAGGATTTAGTATCTTGTGATGAGGGCGGATTCATAATAACAAAAACCAACATGATGACAAGCACTCCTGGACTATTTGCTGCTGGTGATTGCCGATCAGGATCTACAAAACAAGCAGCTGCTGCTGCAGGTGAAGGTGCAGCTGTAGCATTAATGGTAAGAGATTATTTGAAGAATAAATAATCACAGTATCAGAAGATGGAGCCGCTGGGGGGATGTGTTCGAGTAGAAGCCACAACTTCTACTTGTTGAACCCCCGATTTTTCAGTTTACGAGACTGACGCCTTCTACCTAGCTTGGCCACAGCGACTTTGTGTTCACTGAGAATAAACTTTTTACTGTTCTTAATATTTTTTATCATCCCATAACAAAAAATAACATTTTTGTATAAATCCCTATTTTTTGAATATATTTCCGGGTAACATCTTCATCCCCGAAGCTTTTAAGTACTGGTTTAACAAAGATTCGTATTACCTATCGATATGTTATTTCCAATATTAAATAAGAAAGGTGTAATTTGTAACAATGAATCTAATTTCAGTAAAAATTCCAGAGACATTTCTTGAAGGGTTAGATGATTTAGTGAGATTAGGTGTTTATCCGAGCAGGTCTGAGGCAATTCGAGTAGCGATAAGGGATCTTTTAAGGAAAGAGTTGTGGGATAGCAAAAGAAGAGGCTAATTCTTCTTTTTCCTTTCTTTCCAAAAACCATAATAAGAATAGGTACTACTTTGTTAATCAATACTGAGGGACTGAACAAATGGTTGTGTACTCAACAGAAATTGATTTAGATACCGAAGGTGAAATCCAAATTTTTGATATCACTTTAAATGTCCGAAATGCTATCAAAGATTCTGGAATAATAAAAGGCTTGGTAAATGTTTTTGTGCCTGGAGCAACAGGGGCAATTACAACCTTGGAATATGAGCCTAGATTAGTTCAGGATACTATTAACCTGCTGAATAAACTTGTACCTAAAGGTATTGGTTATCAGCATGATTATCAAGATGATAACGCCCACAGTCATTTGCGAGCAAGTTTATTATCTCCCGAGTTGACATTTCCAATCATTGGTGGAGCTCCCGTTCTTGGAACTTGGCAGCAAGTTGTTTTTCTTGAATTAGATACTAGAGGTCGCGAGCGAAAAATCATTGTAACAGTTATGGGTGAAAAGAAATAAGTTGGCTTTTTATTATTCCAACAGCTGAGTCCCTGTGAGGTTAACTAATGTTTAATAAACGATTCATTGTTCTACGATGCCCAAAATGTGGAAAATGGACCTATGCAAGAAGTAGACAAAAAACTCGTTTTTGTAGCAGATGCGAGAAACGATTCAAAATTGATCCAGTACAAGTGATTTATGCTGCAGATCATAGGCAAGCACATTATCTAGTGAAGATGAAAAATGAAGAAGAGATGAATAAATAGTTTTATTAAGAAAGTTTTTTCCTTGTTTTTAGTTAAATAGTATCCACAAACAAACGGAAAAATATTTTAAAGACAAATTTTCTACAAGCAGTAGTTCTGAAGAAATTCAAAACAGAAATATCGTGGTGTAAAACTTGAAACCAAGGTCATGGATGATCCTAATACTTGCCATAGGAGCAATATCCTTAGTAGTAGGAATAACGCTCATATTAAATATTGAAAATTATCCTAATTTTGCAGATTTTTTCAATATGGACCCAACAAAAATTGATGCATTCAAAGATTTCATTTGGCAGTATGTCACTGGGATACAAATACCGGACCCAATAACTTAGTAAACAACAACGAACGGTGAATACAAAATGGGAACAAGTTCCAAAGACTCAAAAGCAAAAACATTCGGGTTACGAATACTTGAAGGTATGAACTCCCGAAAAGTACGTCTACTAAGATGGTTAGTGCAAATTACATCATTTTTGGTAATAAATGGTGGCCTAATAGGTCTTGGATGGACATATATTCCGTTACCAATTAATCAACCAAGTGGTGCACCTTTCACAACAATACTCGGTGCATTTGATGTATTCCAAGATGGGATTGCAGCAGGTATCTTTCCATTTGTTATATTTGGTGTGTGCCTGATAATAGGTGCGATATTCGGAAGAACGTTGTGTGGATGGATTTGTCCATTTGGTTTCTTCCAAGATTTGATGCGATTGGTACCCGTTAAGAAACTAAAGATCTCGAAACCTTTGAATAAAGGATTAAGAGACATACGTGCAGTTATCTTTTGGGCTGTTATTCTAGTTGCAGGTTTTGTTGGATATAAAGAACTAATCGGTCAAAGTGTTGTTGATAGCTTTAATGCTTTTGCTAATCAACCTTGGACTCCATTTAATCCAGCTGCAACACTATTTGTTATGTTCTTCTATATGATTTTCTGGCAGCAATATCCAGGTGGAGACCCAGAATTTGTAGCAGGTGACTGGACTTTCATGTTTTATTTCAGAATTGTTTTATTAGTAGCTGTAATCGGATTAGCTGTCTTTATTCCAAGATTCTACTGCCGATACGTTTGTCCAATTGGTTATGCCATGGGTTTCCCAGCAAAATACAGTTTAATTGGAGTTGCTAGAAATCCAGCACGATGCACTCATTGCGGAAGTTGTGAGGAAATGTGTGAAAAATCTGCTATGCAAGTCCCAATATTAGATTACTCTTACGAGCGAGTCAGAGATGCGAATTGTAACAACTGTGGGTCTTGTTTAGATGCATGTCCTCATGGAGCAATTTACTTCAAATTCAAAGGCTAAAATTAAGAAGTAAAACAGAATCCCTTTGAGGAATTTACTCCTTTTTTTCCCAAAAATCATTATAGAGATGATTTGATATATTTTCTATGAGAAAAATGAAAGATGAAATTTCTTTAGCAGTGGAATTAGCGAACAGTCTTAAGAAAAAAGACAAGTTACATGCTTATGTTCTAACCGGCGCAGGTACATCAAGAGCTTCAAACATTCCAACTTTTCGCGGAGAAGATGGCCTCTGGGAGAAATATAACTTTGAGGAGGTTGCTACTTTAAATGCGTGGCTAAAGAATCCAGTTAAAATTTGGACATTTTATGCGGAAGGGATACAGCTTATTTTGAACTCAGAACCAAATCCAGCGCATATTGCTATTGCTGAATTAGAAGCAAAGAATTTTTGTCAATATGTAATAACACAAAATGCAGATGGTTTGCATCAAAAAGCTGGGTCGAAAAATGTTCTTGAAATACATGGTAACCTAACAAGGGTTCGTTGTACTAAATGCAATAAAAAACAAGTATTTACTGAACCTCCTAAAGATATCCCTCCAAAATGTCAGTGTGGGAGCATGTATCGTCCTGATGTTGTTTTGTTTAATGAACAGTTACCTTCGGATTTAATTACCAAATCATTTGCTATTGCAAAAAAAGTTGACTTGGCTATTATTGTAGGAACAAGTGCAGAGGTAGTTCCAGCCGCATCATTGCCTTTTATTTCAAAAGAAAGTGGCGTGAAGGTTTTGGTTTTTAATAAAGAAAAAACTGATCATGCACGAATTGCTGATGTTTTCATACTTGGCAAGTGTGAGGAAACTCTCCCAGCGTTTGTTGAAAGACTTTCAAAGAATTAAAAAAATTGATAAATTACTCGAAAAGAACAAATTTATTATCTTTCAATCGGAATATTTACATTTTAGAAGGAAAACAAAGTCTAATTGTAGTTTCGGAGTTAAGACAATGAAAATTCATCTAACAGTAACACTTGTCGGACCCTTTGCTCTAGATGAGGAAGGGAATATTATTGACACAAAGAATTTTGAATTGAAACCGCAAATTGTTTCTGAAAAATTAGCAAAACTCGATTTGGGAGAATTACCAAAAGAATTAGAGGATATGTTAAAAGATCAAAAGAAAAATCAGATTGTAGTTAATAATTTAAATCTAAATCGAATTTTATCCGCCAAAAAATTCAACGTTGCTATTGATTATGATGATCCTGTCATTGATACTTTCCATAAGAATTTTATCGATAATGTTCAGAATATGGGTTTGTTTAAGGCAAGAAAAGATTATATAAGATTTTTACGAGAAGCTATGATTCAATTAACAAGAGAAAGAGTAAGGCATTCAGCACAAAAAAGAGATGGCCTTATTGTTCATGCTATAGAAACCATAGATGATTTAGATAAAACCATTAATCTATTTACAAGTCGACTCAGAGAATTTTATGGCATGCATTTTCCAGAGTTAGTGGATGCAATAGAGAATCATAACACCTTTGCTAAAGTTGTAAGTATAACAGGAAATAAATCTAATATTGATAAGAAATTACTAGTGGATGAAATTAGTTTACCAGAGAAAAAAGCAGAAAAACTACTTGCTTCTCGCAACAATTCTATGGGTTCACCCCTCCTTGATCAAGATATCCTAATAATACAGGATCAAGCCACGGTTATTGTTGAATTATTTAAACGACGACAAGCTCTTGAAAAATGGATGGAAGAAGCAATGACTGCAATAGCTCCTAATATGTGCGGGGTCGTGAATCCTTTACTTGGAGCAAGACTCATTTCATTAGCTGGAAGCTTAAGACAATTAGCATTAAGCCCCTCGAGTAAAATCCAGATATTAGGGGCTGAAAAAGCACTATATAGAACAATTAAAACAGGAGCACCTCCACCAAAACATGGTGTTATATTCCAAGATTCAAGATTGAATCAAGCGAAATGGTGGCAAAGAGGTAAGATTGCTCGAGTGATTTCTGGTCGTTTGTCAATTGCCGTTCGAATGGATTTCTTCAAAGCTGAAGACAAATCAGAACAATTAACAAAAGAAGTAAATGAAAAAATCGCGGAAGTTCTTGAAAAATATCCTGAACCGCCAGAAAGACCTATGAGACGAGAATTCAAGACATCAAGACCACCTCAGAGAAGAGGACCCCAAAAGAGAAAAAAGAGATGATAAAAAATGGAAATTAAAAATTACAAATCATTCAAAGGTATCTACAACATCTTCTTTCCAGATGGTAGTAAGAAAATTGCAACAAAAAATCTAAATCCAGGATTTAAGGTGTATGATGAAGATTTAATTCCATTTAAAAACGTAGAATACCGTTTATGGGATCCAACAAGATCAAAGTTTGCAGCAGCGATCATTAAAGGATTAAAATATGTTCCAATACAACCCGGAAGCAAAGTGCTGTACCTTGGAGCTGCTTCAGGTACAACACCATCACATGTCTCTGATATTATTGATTTAGAAGGGTTACAATATTGTATTGAGTTTTCACCGAGATCCATACGTGATTTGGTTTTCCTCTGCGAAAAAAGAGAAAATATGTTGCCAATTTTAGATGATGCAAGGTATCCAAGAAATTATGATTACATCTTAGAAAAAGTAGATGTAGTTTATTGTGATATAGCACAACCTGATCAAGCGAAAATTATAGCTGATAATGCAAATGTGTTTCTAAAACCAAATGGATACATAATGCTTGCAATAAAAGCAAGAAGTATTAGTTCCACAAAGAATCCATCAGTTGTTTACAAACAACAAATGGGAATCCTAGAAGATGAGGGATTTGATATTTTGGAAGCAATTGATTTGCATCCTTTAGAAAAAGACCATGCAATGATCCTTGGAAAGAAGAGCTGACACCGAATATTCACAAACCAAAGAAATAATAAACTGAAAGGTAATCAATAATTATTAACTCCTTGTTTAAAGGATGATTTGCAGTTAAAACAATCGGGGTATAAGATCTTGAAACTACAAAGAAAGTTGTTCAGGAAACTATTCAAAAACAAAACAGCAGTTTCCCAAGTTCTTGCTGCAGTGATGATGATTTTTCTCTTTATCTCTGCTATAGGAGTAGTTTTTGCTTGGTTATATCCCACATACAATAATTTCCAGACATCTAATACTATAAACAGTGTATCCACCTACATGTTAGACATCGATGAAACTATTTTTAATTTATTCAGTGAAGGCACCGGGTCAACAAAGGCAGTAAGAACTGATCCAAGTTTCGGACGATTTGACTATGAAGCAGGCAAAAATGTAAGTTTCATTTTTAGTAATACTGCTGGAAGTTATAATGAGTCATACACTTTTACTGATTTAGGGAAATTTTCATATCTTCTTGAAAACAGAAGAGGAGTTCTCGTGGCTGTAGGAGACCACACATATCTCAAAGGGCCGAACTCACAAACAGTTTTCTTCGTGAATGGTTCCACTGATGGCTTAACCTATCAAGGATTAACAAATCTTACATTAATGCGACCAGATAACAAAGTTATGAAAATGGAATTAGATTATCGCGTAAAGGTTTATTCTTGGTTTGATTCAGTTAGTAATATCCTCTCAATCTCGATTCAAATCATTCAAATCGATATCAAGACAACATCTTTTGGCTACCATAGTTACCAAACACTAAAAATATTCTATAATCAATCAAGTATAGTCTATTCTGGTAGCACAAATGTAGATGATGATTTCTTTGTTTTTGGGTCAATAGCTCAAGGATTCAATCCATCAGAACGGGCATTTACGTTCATTAAACCATTAGTAGTTGCTAATTACGATGTAAACATAGAGATTGTAAGTTCGCAATTCTTGTTTTACTTGTGAAACAAGAGCAAATTTCTTATACCTTTTTCATGCTAACTTTTAAATACAAGCTTATGGTGCCAAATCAGTATTATTATCAAAGAGCTGGAGATTGAATATAATGGTAAAAATTCCTGCAAAAATGCGCACTTACTGCCGAAAATGCAATAAACATACTGTACAAACTGTTCGACAAGAAAAAGGTGGTCGAAGAGGCAGTGGACTTGTAAAAGGCACAAGAAGAGCAAATAGACACAAGAAAGGTTCAGGAAACAAAGGTAGATATTCCAAGAAAGCAGCTTCTCAGCTAAAGATGGCTTCTAAAACTTCAATAAAAGTGGATCTAAGATTAACTTGCGATGTTTGCAAGGCAACTTGGGTACGAACCTATCCAAGAGCAAGATCTGTTGAAATTGTAAAGGTCGAATAATCTTATCTCTATTATTCGAACTCATTTTATCTTAAAAGAATGAAATTATTTTGAGTATTTCATTATGAAAGTTAGTCATTTTATTAAAGCGATGTATAATGTATACATAAAATAACTAAC
>DAOVHJ010000287.1 GCA_030671945.1 Candidatus Heimdallarchaeota archaeon | reverse complement strand
TAGTGGAGAGGAAAATAGTCCTTTTTCTGTGTCGAGGATCACCAGAAGATGAGCTCCTCTCACGGTATCAATCTACGCACTCAACCCGCTTCTCTTGGCAATTCATCGAAGACAATTTGAGCTTGCTTCCGCGACGATGAGTCGTTTCAACACTTCAAGCACGGAAATCTCAACAGAGCATTGCTGCAAAGTATCATAGTTAAACCGCACACGCTTTGCGTTTCTATTCTCAGAGCCAGGTTTCCACCCGACAGCTTTCACTGCGTCGCTTGCCTGGAAGAAAGGACCTTCCTCAGTTGCTAACGAGAGCATCCGGTAACCGTTTAATCCTCTCCAGAGATATTATCGTCTTTGTGAGATAAATCTCTTTTGAAAAAGAAATTTATAACTAAAGCTTAAAAAGTTTCGGGAAAAATATCAATTTGTGAAACAAATGACAGTGGAAGTTGAAGTAAAAATAAAAGTAGAAGATTTCGAAACAATAGAATTTAAGCTCGTAGAAGAAGGAGCATTATTTGAGGAAATCGTTAATCAGCGAGATCACTACTTTCAACATCCTTCGAGAGATTTCAATGAAACAGATGAGGCTTTCCGCATAAGAGAGGATGGAGACAGAATTTATCTTACCTATAAAGGGCCAAAATTCGATCCTAAATCGAAGACAAGAATTGAATTGAACACTGAAATTACTCATGTAATGAATACCACCCAAATATTGGAGGAACTTGGATTTCAGAAAGTAGCTATCGTTTCTAAGGAGAGAAAAATATACCTTTACAATGAAATGCAATTTTGCTTAGATAATGTAGAATCTGTAGGGTTATACTTGGAAGTCGAGAAGCTCATTCAGGATAAAGCTCATTTTGAGAAGGAAAGAGAATTAATATTTGAAACTTTGAAAGAAATGGGTTTGAACCCAGAAAAGAATGAAAGAAAATCATATTTAGAATTGCTGTTAGAAAAAACAAAAGCTAAAAAGAAGAGGTAATTTATCTATCCTTCACTACTTTCACTGAAACCCTCGATATTTTGATTAAAGGCATCAATCTCTGCTAATAACCTTAAGGTCTCAAGAGCATCTTCTTCATCCACAATAGCCATTGCAAAACCAATATGAACTAAAACATAATCATCAAGCTTAATTTTATCTTCTAATAATGTAGACTTGACTTCTCTTTTTACGCCACCAAAATCTACCAAGATAGTATCATCATTTATTATTTCTACAACTTTTGCGGGTATTGCTAAGCACATCGTTACATCCAATTAACGAAAAGCAATGATGATTATAAAAAAGCTTGTCATTCATTTTATTATGAATTAAAATCCTAAATCAATTGAAAATAAGTTTCAGAAGTTCTTATGGAGCCATTTTTGTCGATATGATTAAGAAAAGATGTAAAATCTCCAGCGCTTATCAAATGCTTTTTATCTGTAAATAACTTATAACATCTTTGAGGGTTAAATTAGTTGATACCTGAAGAAGTTAGAAAGTCTGAAATGTTAAATGCTCAGAAGAAGATGCTTAGATTAAAAGCTGAAGAAAAGAAAAAAGGAGCTCATGAAAAATTTCAAACAGGTGATTTTAAGGGAGCAAAACTCGATCTATTGGACGCAAGACAGTTAATACACGAAGCTTTACAAAAAGTGCGAGCTCTAGGTGAAAGAGGATTAGGCGAAAGAACTATTCAAGATGACATTGAAGCTCTGTGGCGTAAAATCTTAGCTAAAGAGTAGTTTGTGTAAAATCAAAATTAAAAAAAGTATTAGCATTTTAGCGTGAAATAAGTTTAATAGAAGGATGTACAGCTTAACGTATAGAGTATAATGAAGAAGAAACTATTCCTTGCCCCACATTTTGCTGACATTGCTTGGTCTTGTTCCGGTCTAATTTTAAAGAATATTTCAGATTCAATTGTTGTTAATGTTTTTTCAGCAAAACCTGATGATATGAATGCAAGGAAATCTATTACTTATGATCAAGAAATGGAGCGCCATTCAGAGGAAAAATTCTTTGAGAAATTTGGTATAGAATCAGTTCAATTAGATTTTAAGGAAGCATTATCTCGTGGAAGAAAAATTGAAGAGTTCTTTTCATTAAAATTAAATGAAAAAGAAGAAAAATTGATCCTTGATTTAGCAATCAGTTTAGGAGATTTAATTGGGAAATATCGAGTGAGTGAACTCTTTTGTCCAAAAGCTATTCGACATCATATTGATCATTATATTGTGAAGAAATCAGTTGAAAAAGTAATGTCTCCCGTTGAGATATATTATTATGAAGATGCTCCAATTTTCACGAAAGATAAATCTAAAGAAAAAATTCCAGAAAATTTAAAGGAAATAAGAATCGATATCTCATCTGTAATAGAACAAAAGATACAAGGATTGCTTTTTTATCCAGCAACAATAAAAGCTCATTATAAATCCGAAGAATCTGTAGTTAAAGCAATCAGAGAAAATCCATATGAATTTTATTGGCGAGTTATCGAATAATTAAAATCACAAAGATTAAGTAATTTCTATTATTCATTGTTTAATCGCTAAACGTGGGAAGCTTTCATGACCTTATGTATTAAGACATCGAAGAAAGATGGAGAGTTAATTAGAAAATTCCTCCATGATAAGGAATTACTAGATCCCACACTGAAAATAAAGAGTATTGATAATGACTTAATTATACCTTTAAAAAAGCAATTAACGAAAAGTGAATTGAAAGAATTAGAAGAACTACAAATAATTCATACTTTTATTAATTATGACCAACTAGAAAACGCAAGGATTCACCCAAAATCCCATTTGGAAATTCTACAAGAGAGATTATCTGAAGAAGAATTCGTTTTGGCTCCAAGAAGTTTTGATACTATAGGGGATATTGTAGTTATTGAAATCCCAGAACAGCTTTGGGAGAAGAAGAATTTAATTGGTAAATCAATTTTAGATGTTCACACAAGTATTAAAACAGTATATGCAAAAACTGGAAAAATCAGTGGGGTTAACAGGATTAGACCAATTGAGTTTATTGTAGGTGAAGAGAAAACTAGAACAGTTTACAAAGAGCATGGGTCAAGATTAGTTGTAGATATCGCAAAAGCTTATTTTAGTCACAGATTAAGTGAGGAACACAATCGAATTGCTAATCAAGTTAATTCTGAGGAAGTAATTGTCGATCTCTTTTGTGGTATTGGGCCTTTTGTAATTCCAATTGCTAAAAGAACGAATGCTACGCTTTATGCTATTGATATAAATCCTGAAGCAATTAATTTACTACGAGAAAATATCAAACTAAATAAACTAGTAGGAGAAGTCAAACCAATTTGTGGGGACAGTAGAGTAGTAGTGAAGGAACATAACCTTTCCAATATTGCTGATAGAGTAATTATGAATCTACCTGGTTATGCTATTGAGTTCATTGATGTTGCTTGTGATGTGTTGAAGAAATCTGGAGGGATAATTCATTTCTTTGAATTTGTTAAAGATGAACATCCTGAAGAGGTTATTGTTGCTGATCTATCTAAAGAAATTCAAAAGAATAATAGAGAAGTTAAAGAAATACTGCAAGTTAAACGCGTTCGTATGTCTGCACCAAGACAATGGCAAATGGTCGTTGATGCTTTTATCTTATGAAAATCAAGTTGTGTGTTAGATGATTAATGTTGAAATCATTTGTTTTGGAAATGAGCTTTTAATTGGAAAAACTGTTAATACAAATGCGAATTGGCTTGGAAAAAGAATTTCGACTCTTGGAGGGCATGTCTCGAGAATAACTACTATTGCAGATAACCTCAAAGAGATGGAACAAGCAATAAAAGAAG
>DAOVHJ010000174.1 GCA_030671945.1 Candidatus Heimdallarchaeota archaeon | reverse complement strand
GGAATTTCAGTGGTTCTTTTCCGATATTTTCCAGTTTCTGTCTTGCATTTTTCGGTATTATTATTACGTCTCCTTTCTCGGTTTCCTTTTCTTTTTTGTTTATTGTTATTTTTCCTTTTCCTTTTATGAAATAATACAGCTCCTGCATCGCCATTTTGTGTTCTTTACTTTTCTCGCCTACTGCTAATTCCCCATATGCTAGTGAATATTCCTCATTTCTTTCTAGTTCCACTATTTTACAACCATCTTGACTAATTGTTACTTCATGAACTAGGTCTTCTTTTTTCAGGGGTATTTTTTTGTACTTCATTTTTTATTCTTCCCTTTTTTTCATCCTAGTTTCTTGAGTCACTCCTTCACTACCTCATCTCTATTCTTTTTTGTTATTTCTATTAATTCTATATCTGCTCTTTTTTTCAGCAACTCTACGTAGTTCCCTCCTCCTTTTTTGGTTATCGTTGCCAATACGTTTCCAAGGTTCAGGTTGTGCATGAGCTGGAATTTGAATTTACTCGAGAATAATTCCATTTTTCCTATTTCATCTATGATCACTAAATCTACTTTTTTCTCCATCTCCATTTCTGGTAATGCTACTGCTTCGAACCCTTCAAAATCAACAAAATACTTTCCTACTTTACGAAAGCTCTCCACATTGATATGTGCTAATGTCCCTTCTTTTCCTGTGCTTATCCCTACTACTTTGAATCCTTCTCTTCTTCCATATTGATTTTTTATTTCTTCTGTGTAGAAGCCTGAACACTTTTTCTTTGTTTTCTCCAAGAATTTCATGATAGCTGTTGTTTTTCCTACTCTCGGAAATCCTGTAAGTATTATGTTCGTCATTTTCTTCTTGTTCTTATTAGAGTCTCGTTTATCTAAATTTTGTGTTACTTTTTTTGCTTTTCTTTGCTTGTATTGGAAGGTTTTTTATTTTTGATTCCCCTTATTTCTTGTAGAGTTATTTGATATAATTTCAATTTAAGGAGATTGTTAGTCTATTATGTCAAGTTCTTGTCCAAATTGTGGCGAATCTATTAAGAGAGAAGATGTTTTTTGTCCTTTTTGTGGAACCCCCATTAGTAAAACACCTACTGGAATAAAGCAACCTGTTTATGATGCTTCTTCTGGTGAAATCGAATGCCCTAATTGCAATGCTAGTAATGTCCCTAGCAATAAATTTTGCAGTTTCTGTGGCACTAGTATAGCAGTAGCTCCTTCAAGTTACTCTTCTGCCTATTCTCCCCCGGAATCTGCTGAGCAAAGAACTTCTTCATCTGGCAGCTATCATACAACCTCATCTGATGGAGAAAGGAAATGGTATCAACCACCTCAAAGAAAACGTTCTGCTAAGCATCCTCTTGAGTGGCTTTTCTATATAGGTTGGAGTATTTACCTAATTCTTAGAGTTTTATTTTTTGTTCTCTTCTGTGTTGCACAAATTGCTGGTCGCAGAAGATAGTTCACTCTTTTCCTACTCTAATCTGCTATTTTTCTCATTTTTAAGAGTTCATAGTTTACTTTTATCTTTTCTTTTTGCAGATGTTCTACTAATCTCTCTTGATTATCAAAAGTAGTTTTTATGCTTTTAAAATCCGGATTTGTTATGTAGGTCTTCAAGTGTGAGACAAAATCTAGAGCGTATTTTGGATCTTTTATTATGAAAGGCATTCCCCCGGGGAAATCAGGACTAAATCTTGTAAATCCTATTTGTTGACCCATTACTTCAAAAACCAAAACGTGCTGGTTTTCTCTTCCAAAATATTGTTGAATTAGTACTGGATTCAAATTGAATCTTAAGCAAATCATTTGTATTTCTCCCCATTCAACATGTCTGCACTTTCCTTGAGGTTTCTCTTTCAATTTCTTAAAGGGAAATATGAATTGCCAGCTCTTTTTGTCTACCTCGTAACCTTGCTTTTTATACAACTCTTTTGCTGCTTCGTTTTTTTCTTCAACATAAAGGTAATAGCTTTTGCATCCTGCATTCTTCAAATGATGCATGCTTCTCTCCAACAAATGCGAACCTAATCCTTTTCTTTGATGCTCTGGGTGAACCCCTATTCTCATGATGTGCCCTTCGTTACCATAAACTCCTATTTTATAGTAACCAATGAAATCCTTTGATTCCTTATGCACTGCTATTACAGATAACGATTTTAATCCAGAAAGTCCACTTAAGAAACTGCTTTCCATCATTTGTTCATCTGGGAAAATTAATTCGTCCAATTCTTTAAATTTTGACCAATCATCTGCAGTGAGATCTCTAAGATAAAAATCTGGTTCCAATTTTATGAGACTCCAATTTCGTCATCTATTGTTTATCACTTTCATTCTGACTTCAAAAAAAGGTTTCTACCTCGTCATTGACACAAATTTATGAGAAAAATAATTTACACATGCTTCAAGACATGTAATCAAATTTAATTTCAAGACCTATGATTAGTAATTAAATTCTAAAAGTAAATAAACATCAATTGTGCGTTAGTATGATGTTTATTAGAAATAAGATAATGGGATTCAGTTTATTTTCATTTATTATTGTAATTATTTTTACTAGCAGTCAACTCACACTTGTAAATGCAGATTGGCCAACAGATGAGTGGTCTACCTCTAACCCAATTACTCACCAAATGAGTGGTGCCCGATTAAATAGAATAGATGATTATTTTCAAGATTGGAATGACGATCATCAACACTCTCATGTGGACCAATTTGTTATCATTCGAAATGGTTTCTTGATTAAAGAATGGTATTCATTTTTTTATGATGCCTTAGATATCCATCACCTATGGTCTGTCACAAAAAGTTTCAGTTGTACCTTGATGGGTATAGCAATAGAGGAAGGATATATTCCAAGTGTAAATGAATATGTGCTTGATTATTTTAGTGATCGAAATATCTCAAATGTCGATTCAAGAAAGGAAGCGATGACAATTGAACATTTACTCTTAATGTCTACGGGATTAGCTTATCCAGGTGATGATGCGATTTGGAATGGTTGGATGAATGCAGATGATCAAGTACAATACATACTTGACCAACCGATGGCTACAGATCCCGGAACAATTTTTAATTATGATACTGGAGGAAGTCATCTGCTCTCTGCAATAATCCATGAAGCAACTGGAATGAATACAACAGATTTTGCTGAACAGTATTTATTCAATCCTTTAGGTATTACTCATTATTATTGGCAAAAAGACAAGCAAGATATTGCATTTGGTGGTCATGGTTTGTATATAACCCCGAGAGACATGGCAAAATTAGGTTATTTGTATCTAAATGATGGATATTGGGACGGAGAACAAATCTTACCTGATAATTGGGTTCAGGAAGTTTCCCAAAGACATTGGTATTTTAATGAAGATTGGGGATATGCAAAACAATGGTGGACTCATCCTTATCTTGATGCATATTCAGCACAAGGAAGATATGGTCAAAGTATCTTTGTTTTTCCTGAAGAAGATATAATTGTAGCTTTTACAGGAACAATTTCTGATTATGATTCAAGCCCTTATTTTGAGATAATTGATCTATATATTCTGCCTGCAATAATGACATTTAACGTAATAGTAGCGTTAGAAGTTTTCATACCAATAGCTGGATGTTATTTTGTAGTTTCCATTATTACCCTTGTAAAAATAAGAAAGAGAATCCAAATAATTGAACATAATTGACGAATTTGTTTCATTTGCATTTTATTATAAAACATCTTCTAGTTATTGCTTCGACATTTGACACTCCAAATTGAATATTCATATATACAAAGTGTTTTAAGATATGAGAACGAGAAGTTTTTTTATGTCGACTGAGAAGCACATTTTATCTAGTAAGTTTATCCTTTTCATAATTTCTCAACTTTCGAAATTAACTTATCTTTTTACGAATAAAAAAAGAATACCAAGACAATGGGTTCCTCTTGGAGGTATTACTTCTTTTAAAACAAAAGACAATATTGCAATAATTGAATGTGAAAATGGCTTTCTGGAATTAAAATTAGTTTCTCCTCATATTTGGCGTGTAAGAGCGTCAAAAACCTCCTTTACTCGAGAACATATTTCATGGGCATCCCAAGAACCACCAGCATCTATTAATGTCAAGTTAAAACAAGAACGCGGGTTTCTCACATTAAAAGCAGATAGAAACATCTCAGACAAGAATGAGATTTTAATTAAAATCAGTGAAATTGATTCCACAGTCTCATTTCAGAAAATAAATGGGGAAAGTATAGTTAACGAAGAAAAAGCAATCTCATTTGGCAAATATAATTCCTGGGGGTCATTAACCAAAGTTTCACCTAGTCAAGATTTACATATTGGATTTGGTGAACGAACTGGTGAATTAATTAAAAATGGTAAGAAAATGCTTTTTTGGAATACTGATCCTGCTACTTTTGGAAAGAATGACGATCCTCTTTATCAAAGTGAGCCTATTCAAATCAGTGTAAAAAATGATGGTTCTGCCTATGGTATTTTTTATGATAATCATCATTACTCTGTCATTCATCCTAAAAAAGATAAAAAAAGTAGTATAAATTATTTTACTGAATCTGAACCAATTTGTTATTACTTCTTCACTGGTCCCACTTTAAAAGATGTATCTCAACAAATCTCTTCGATAAATGGTACTCTTCCTCTTCCTCCAAAATGGATTCTCGGTCATCATCAATGTCGTTGGAGTTATTACCCCGAGGAAAGAGTACGAGACATTGCTCGCAATTTCCGTGAAAGAAACATCCCTTGTGATAGTATACACTTAGACATTGATTATATGGATGACTATAGATGTTTTACTTGGGATAAGGAACGGTTTCCAGAACCGGGAAAATTAGTTGCTGATCTAAAAAATGATGGATTTAAAATAATAACAATTATTGATCCCGGATTGAAGGTAGATCAAGATTACAAGGTTTTTGCTGAATGTATTAAAAATGATTTTCATTGTAAATTGCCTGTTGAGCGTTCTTATGTAACCAGAGTATGGCCTGGAAAGAGTATCTACCCTGATTTTACTAATCCTGATGTTCGTGAATGGTGGGGAACTAAATTTAAGTCACTTTTTGATATTGGGATTGAAGGTATCTGGATGGATATGAATGAACCTTCAACTTTTACTATTAAAAGAACAGCACCTGACGAGGTTCAACATAATATGAATGGTCGAGGAGGAAACCATCGAGACGCTCACAATATTTTCGGTCAAAGTATGGCAATGGCTACTCGAGATGGTGCAGATAAGTTTCGTAGCAATTTAAGGACATTTATTTTTACTCGTAGTTGTTATGCTGGTATACAAAGATATTCAGCTAGCTGGACTGGAGATAATTATAGTAGCTGGTCTGGATTACAACAAACTATACCTATGCTAATTAATATGGGATTAGTGGGTCAAACATTTGTAACTGTTGATGTAGGGGGATATTCTCTGGATTGTAATGCGGAATTACTTACAAGATGGTATCAACTTGGAATTTTTTATCCCTTCATGAGAAATCATACCTCAAAAGGAACTGTTTCACAAGAACCGTGGGCTTTTGGTGAAGAAACTGAAAAAATAATTAGAAAATATATTGAACTAAGATATCAATTAATACCTTATCTTTACACCTTTGCATGGGAAGCATCCCTCACTGGTTTGCCATTAATGCGATCATTATTTATGGAATTCCCTTCTGATTCTGAAACATATAAGGAGAAATGGCACAATACAGAATTCCTTGTGGGTGACAAATTATTAGTTGCTCCAATACTTACAAAAGCAGCTAGAGGAAAGAGTTCAGTTAGCAGAGAGATTTATCTTCCAAAAGGCAAGTGGTATGATTATTGGTCAAAAGAATTACTTGAGGGTGGAAAAACTATACAAAGAGAAGTGGATATCGATCAATTGCCACTTTTCGTTAAAGCTGG
>DAOVHJ010000017.1 GCA_030671945.1 Candidatus Heimdallarchaeota archaeon | reverse complement strand
GTTTTTCCGGCAGAATCTAATCGTACTACTGCGATGTTGAATTGTTTTTTTTGCCGGAATAATCTTGCTAAAAAGCTCACACAAATCTTCCTCTTCAAAGATGAATTAGTTCTTTGACAATATTTTACTACGAAATCATATTCATGAATTATATTAATAAATCCATCTAATGTATCAAGTTTGTTGTCATTTTGTGAATCATAAGTTAAAAAAAATGGATTCAGTTTTTGTTGAATCCAATCCTAAATCAAATTAACTGTTAGCTCTATAGTGTCTAGTCTCTCATCGTATTTGATGACACCCTTACTATCGAGGCTTCTTATTACTTTTAAGATAATAACTGGAGGTGTTTTTGAAACTGCTTGTTTTAATTCATCTAAGCCCATTGCTTGATTTCGATAGGCTAAAACGGATAATATCTCTACTTCAGGAATATCTATTCTTACTTCTTTCAAAAGGAAATCTAAAATTGGACTTAATTGTACTTCTTTCTCTTTTTCCTCAGAAAGAGTTGTTAGAATTCTTTGAGCTTCAGTCACTTGGTTTTCCATTCTAGCTGTTACATCAGTTCTCTCTTGAGTTTTTAAGGCATTATTTTCTTTTATATTTGTAATTTTATATTGAGTAGACGAGAGTTCATTTTGTGTGTTGTTAAGATCTGTTGATAGTTGAGTGATTTCTTTTTCATTTGAGTCGTTTTTTTCTTTTTCATCATTAATTGAAATTCGCACTCTTTCTATATTTTCTTTCAATGTTTCAATATTTGAAAGCAATTCTTTCTTCTTATCTTTGTAATTAATTTCATCTCTCTTACGATCAGCAAGATTTTGAGACATATCTTTGAAAGTAGCTTCAGTTTTATCTAAAAATTCCACTGCATTCTGAAGCTCTTTAATAGTATCAGCTATCTTCTGATTTGAGCTGGTTGCTAATCTCTCAAGTCGCTCTTTTTCAGCGATTATGTTTCTTCGGATATTTACAAAATCAGTCATTTTTTTCTCTCCTAAAGCTTCAGACTCCCTGTCACGGCTATAGCTCCTGTTGAGTCATCATAAGAAATCAGATTTCTTTTTTCTAAGCCTACAAGAGTTTTTTCTATTAATGCTGCAGATAGACCAGTAATTTTTGAGATAGTTACCATATCAGTATTAGTTCTCCCATCTAATGAGTTGATAACCTTAATTTCATTGAATTCAATATGGTTATTCTTTATTAAAAATTCAAGAGCCATACGTTCACCTTTTGATTTTCGTATGATATCTCTTTCCATTTCTGCTTGCTTTTCAATTCCTAAAATTTTTTGTTCAGCAGACTCAACAATAGTACTTATTTCAGCTATTATTTTCTGATTTGTCTCAGTTTCACCTGCTAGTTCTGCATTTGCAGCTTCTAACCTTTTCTTTGTGTTAGACAATTCTGTTGTTAACTCTCTGACCTTAGTCTCAAGTTTCACTCTTTTTTCTGTGGTTTCAGTATAATCTTCTTGAGTTCTTTGAAGTAGATTTTCACTAGTAGCTTTTTCTTCTGTAAGTGAAGTTATCTCTTGTGACAAAGACAAATTACTTGATTCGAATTGTAAAATTTCATCACTCTGTCTTTTTTCAAACTCAACTAAATCCGTTATTGGTTGTTTGAGATCATCTATACCTTTCTTAACGGTTGCTAGCAAATCGTTCAGCTCTTTCAAGACTTCTTCAACAGTTAAATCCCCACGCTTCAGAGCTGACAAAACTTCTGAAATATCAGTCATAATTCAACACCTTAATTATAATTAAATTCTCATTCTGTGAAAAAGATTTCGATATTTGCCTTTTCAACTAATATTATGATTCGTCACTATTAATTATAACTTTTAGCATTAAAGCACATAGCGTACAAATAGCTGAAAAATGGATGAAGAAATAAAAAAAGACGAAAATAGTTCTTATGTGAACTACTAGTCCATAAAGATATTAACAGCGACATTATCCATAACTTCAATGATTGCTGGATTATGTTTTGTTCTCACATTTGTTATGAAATCTTCAGATGGCAGATTTAACTTCTTTATTTTAGCCCAGTCCTGAGCAAGTTTCTCTATAAGAGCAACACGATTTATTAGAAGAGAAACACATTCTGAATGATGTTTCAATTTTATCATTTCTTTTACTATATCTGCCAAATAAATGGAATTATCACCATTTATGATTTTCTTGCTATCCAAGTCTAGCAATGTTTCATTTGAGTAAAATTGTAACAAGTTTTTATCTATACGAATAATATCAGCGTCTCGAGGGTGAATGAAATCATTAGCAAAATTCACAATACGTAATTCACGTTCAGGGACAAAACATTGGAATGTGTCCAAAATCATATTTAGCAAAACTTGGTTCTTATCAGTTTCAGGATCGAGTATTAAGAGAAGTAATTTCCTATTTAGAATGGTATTAAAGACTTTATCCAAATCCTTCTTGAATTGCTTCATTAAGAAAGGCATATTGCCTTTGTTTATATCTCGTTTTGTTACCTCAACACCCAACGGAGTCTCAGAAGCCGTTGTTGCTTGAACAGGTTCAATGGGAGCTGTTGGTTTTACGCTTGGAGCAATACTTGGTGTTGTTGAGGGTGCTACTTCACCAAAGGATTTAACGGAATAAAACACCTTATTGCTTATCTTTGTCGTGTAAAGAAATCCAGCATTCAAAATTTCTTGTATATTTGCTACAGCTTCTTGAGGTGATGCACTTGTTGATTCAATGATTTCCTCAAAGGAAGCTATTTTTGCATCAAGGATGTTTAAAGCAGTTTTTTGTAATCTTTGAGGTAACTCCATTACACTTAGGGTATCTATAATTCTTCTACTGCCTGGTTTTGTCATAATTCTATTTTCAAAAGCACTTCTTAATTGATCTAATTTGGAATCAAATCCTTTGAAAACAGAGGTATCATCTCCAGTCCACCCTAAAACATAATCTTTGGGAAACACTGCGAAGAAGAGGTTTTTAAGCTCTGGGATGAGGATTTCAATTACACCAACTTCATTGGTATCAGTACTCACAAGGAAAAGAATCGATTCATCTAATTCATACACTAATTTATTATTTCCTGAAATCTCTTCTCTCTGTTGTCCATGTATAGCTTTACTGGCAATTGATTCCACTATTGATTGATAATCCCCAAAAGAAGTTCCTGGACTAGGTTCTGCACCAGGTTCATAATTTCTATAGACTAATGGGAGATTATTCTTTATGATTAAGACTCTTTTTATCAAGCTATTCTTCTCCAACTAATGAAATTCTACGATATATTTGAGCTGTTACTTGTATTAAATTCTTCTTTTGAGGTTTAATATTTTGCCGTATAGGACTATTAAATTTCTTTTATCTTAAGAAAAGTTTTTTTATCGAAATGTTCGTTCAAACATAACGATATCTCTAAATTAGTGAAAATAACTAATGAAAGAGAAAAAAAGTAACGTGAGTTTGGAAAGAACAATGGCAGCAAGTACAAAGAAAGTTGGGTTATTGATTACAGTTATAGTCATAAGTTCAATGATTATTGTGGGAACGGGAATTGGCATCTGGTTAGGTGTTAGATCAAATTTGCATCCAGATCCTGGATGGACTCTTAAAATAAGTGGTAATGTTCAAGGTGGAAATACCACCATTACAATGAGTGAAATCCTCAATATGCCTTCATATAGAGCTGAATATGAAATAAGAGCTAAAACAAATACCATTTATCTGTTTCAAGGAGCTATTCTAGCAAATCTCTTCCAAGATGTAATTAATATTGATCCTAGTGCAGAAAATGTCACCTTCATTGCAGCTGATGAGTATCAATGGACATTTCCAATAATTGAGATTCAAAACAACAACACGTACATCTTAGCCTATATGCAAAACAATCAATATCTAGATAGCTTTGACAATGGCGGAAACGGCTACCTTTGGCTAATAGTCCCAAATTATGATGAATTTGATTTCAATGGCCAAAGATGTGTGAAAAGCACAGTAGAAATATATTTTGAATAGAACTCGAAGTTCATCTTCGATTCTATTAATTCAATACAGATAGTTTGGTTGAATAATACATTGGCTTTCATTCAAAGTTCTACAAGAGTTCCAACAAAAAAAACTCTTTCACTAGATCCTAGAACTAAATTGCTTATGCTTTTCGCAGTATCAATTTTTTCATTTATGATCGAAAATATGTACTTGCTCTTGTTTCTACTCAACATTATGCTAATCTTTGTAATAATCTCTCGAGTAGATATTAAGAAAATGATAAGATACGTGAAGCCAACCTTTTTGTTAATTCCAACTATTTTTATCATTCAATTACTAGCTTGGGATAGTATTGCAGGGAATTTTATTGATATCCCTGTGAGCTTTGGTTTCTTATCCAATATGGCAGTAAATGATAGAATAATTACAGTTAGTGTTGATGCGCTAATATTCGCAACAAACTCATGTTTAAGAATACTAAACTTAGCAATTGGTTCCAGTTTGTTTAGTTTAACAACAAATTCAAATGATTATCTACAATCTTTGACAAAAATTGGGGTTCCATTTGAAATTGCTTTTACTACTGGACTTGTTATTTATTTCTTACCTCTAGTAATTTCAGAGACAACAGAAATGAGACTTTCTTTGGAGACCAGAGGAGTCAGTATTAACAGAGGAAATTTTATCTCAAGATTAAGAAGTTTTAGTATTCTTGCCACATCAATCCTAATGAATTTTATTGAAAAATCAAAATATCAAGCAATTGCTTTAGAGTCTCGTGGATTTAATTCCAAAAGAGAACGCACCTATTACCGGAAAATAAAATTTAGTCTTTTTGATATCTTCATAACAATTCTAATTCTTGGTTTGATAGCAGGAATTTGCTATGTGTTTCGAGCGGATTTAGGAGCATTTTTTGCAGGATTTGTGTATGGTTTTAGCTAGGAGTGAATAATAATGTTAACAAGATTTATTGGAATAACTGGGCCAAAAAAAACGGGAAAAACTACAACAATAGAAGCATTAGTACCTATTCTACAGAAGGAGAATCTTCGAATTGGTACTGTGAAAGTTGCTTTTAGAGATGTTTCAATTGATGTCAATCAAGAACATTACGATGTTGTTAGACATAGACAAAGTTCTCCTAAATTGACTTTATTTAAATCAGGGATTGAAACAGTAATTTTCAGAAATGAAAAGCATTCTTTAAGAGAAGCTCTAAAAATTATCAGTAAAGATTTAGATATTGTTCTTCTCGAGGGTTTCAAGGAGGATTTAGAGGGAATACCTCAAATTACTATGTTAAAAGAAGCAGGGCAAGAAAAGGAATTCGTTGGTGATTATACTGTTGCTTTATCCTCCATCCCAGAATTTTCCATAAAAAGCAAACATGGCTTATTTATTCAGTATAATAAATTAGCAGATATAGTGAAAGAAAAAGCGTTGCCACTTTTTCCTGAATTAGATTGTGAACACTGTGGATACAGCACATGTCAAGAGTTTACGAAAGAAGTCATTCGTGGGAAGAAAAATGTGGAAGATTGTGAAGTTTTAGGGTTTGAAGATTCCTTTGTAATTCTCAAAGCAAATGAAAAGATTGTTCCCTGCAAACCTTTTATTCAAGATCTTATCAAAAATGTGGTTTCTGGCATTCTTGCTTCTTTAAAAGTTGAAGAAGAAGAACTCTCAAGTGTTGAATTACAAATTTCATATGAACCAAAGAAGGCGAGAAAAAATGAATAGGAAAACATTAGCAATAATTGTAGGAATTAACGTTGTTCTAGTCACTACGATTGTTACCTTATATTTCACAGTTTGGCTCCCTTCAAGTAGTGGAGATGATGGATTTCTTACGATTACTGGACTTCCAACAGAGGATATCAAGCTGAATATCACCCAATTAGAGAATTTACCAAATATCTCTAGAGAGTATTATCTGCAGGGTAGTGAGACATTTACAGCAAATTATACTGGTGTTTCTGTTTTTTACCTTGTGACTCAAGTAGCTAATTATACTGAAAATATAACCGCAAGAGTGATTGCGAGTGATAATTTTGCGTATACTCTAAGTTTTGATGATATTAATCAAACTCGAGATATTATCATTGCCTATATGAAAAATGGAGAGTATATGGACGGAAAATCGCTTGATGGTGAAGGTCCTCTTAGACTAGTAATTCCACAAAGATTTCCGGGGGAATTTAATGGGCAATTCTGTGTGAAGTTTGTCGTAGTTCTCGAGATAATAGTAATCGAATAGTAGCAAAGATAAGAAATAAAACAAGTTGGTTTAGAAAACATGAAAAGATACAGTACCTCTGATCTAATAATAATTGCAATAATGGCAGCTATAGGTTTAGGTACAAAGCAAATCGTTCGACCTCTAGTGTCTTTAATTAGTGTTCCTTTAGGAATTCCAGGGGGAGCAATCATCGGAGGATTTTATATGCTCTGGTTAGTCCTCACAAAAAGGCTTGCACCTAAAATTGGTTCTGGATTTCTCTTTGGATTAACCCAAGCTTTAGTTGTAATGATTTTGCCGTTCGGATCACACGGTATTTTCACAATAATTACCTATTCTCTTCCGGGCTTGGCTGTTGATTTAGTTGATTTGCTTTTTCGATCAAAAAACAACACTGTTTTGTGTTCATTAGTAGAAGGAGCAATTGCTAATTTCGTAGGTTCGCTTTCTGTGCTTATTTTGATTTTCAGATTAGAATGGAGATTAACACTATTCATATCATTAATTGCTTTGTTAACAGGGAATATTGGAGGAATCATTGCTCATTATATAGCAAAACAAATTGCAGGTATGATAACTACGGATACAGTGTCAGAAATAGAAGATATTGAAGAAGAGTTACCAGTTAATGATAAATCTTCTACAAGTTAATATAAAGTAATTGATTTTAGATCATTGTTCGTAGACTAATTCTCCACCTAAGAAGGTCATGAGAACCTGAACATCTTTTATTGCATCTGGTTCTATTTGATAGAGATTTTTGTCTAAAAGAACAAAATCATCCATTTTTTGAACTTACAAAGAACCTTTGATATTCTCTTCAAAACTTGAATATGCTGCATCCAAAGTATAATGATAAATTGCTTCTTCGACAGTGATCTTTATGTCGTCAATTGGATGAGTAACTACAGACCATATCCCGTAAAGAGGACCTAGAGGCATATTATCAGAACCAAAGGAAAGTCTAGCTTTCGAATCAATAATTTTCCGGAAATTGTTTAGCAGTTTATATTTTTCTGGACCCAATCTGATTTCATATAACTGACCTGGTCTACCCCATCTTCCAGGGAAGTTTGGTTGCATGGATAAAACGATTCCTAGCTTGTTTGCTCTCGCTAATTTTTCATCTAACAAATATTCTGCATGCTCAATGCGATGTCTTCCAACTGATATGATTTCTGGTTTGTTAATTCTCTCAAATGTATCAAGAACCATATCAATGGCTTCATCTCCAATTGCATGAGTAACTAGTTGCCAATTATTGTCAATTGCTTTTTGATAAGTTTCAAATAATACTTCCTTCTCGATATAGTAATCACCCGATGTTGAAGAGTCATCAAAATAAGGATCGTAAAGTTTAGCAGTTCTTGCACCAAGTGAACCATCAGTGAATATTTTTACTCCACCTAGTTTTAAGATTTCGTCACCAAAACCGGACTTTAAACCAGCTTCAAGGTAATGATCAAAAGAATCTAGAGGGATATTCATATTTACTCTAACCGTGAGTTGATTCTTGTTACGAGCAGAGATATAGGATTTCACACACATAATAGGCAAATTATCAGTTATTGAGGTTATACCCAATGAATTTGCTAACTCATTCGCAATAGGAATTGCTTCATCCAAATCATCTTGTGTCTTTTTTAATTTAGGATTATCAGCAACACGATGACTAAGAGGTGATGCAATAACCCCTGTAGGTTTCTTTGTTTCTTGATCAATCTCCAAATCCGGTTCGTCCCAAGAAATCTCTAGTTCTTTGAGGCCAAGACTGTTTACAACGGCCATGTGCCCACAAACTCGTCGGATATACAAAGGATTATCAGGAGCAATTTCATCTAATTCTGTCAAAGTTAAATAGCGTTTATCTTCCCAATTGCTTTCATCCCATCTATCACCGAAAACCCACTTACCTTTTGGTGTATTTTTCACTCTTTCTTTGATTTTTTCGAGAGCCTCTTCAGGCGATAGTACTTTATCCAATAATACATCCTTGGATTTTGACGCCATACTGAGTAAATGTGTATGAGTGTCATTAAAACCTGGACAAAGAAACTTTCCTTTCATGTCAAGAACTTTTTTCGCATTCGAATATTCCTTAGAAATTTCGGAATTACTTCCGATTGCTATAATTTTCCCTCCATTTACTGCAAATGCTTCAGCTTGAGGTTGATTTTTATTCATTGTCACTACAAAGGCATTTTTCACAACAAGATCAATTTCATATGTCATTATTATCAACAAAAGAATTAGAAAATTCAGATTATAGAGTTTTTCCTCACTAATCAAATAACTGATACAATAATCCAAGGATGAAAGCTAAAAATATGTAAAGAAAAATCCTGAAGATATAGCGTAGAAAGAGACTTCTTTGAACGATATTTCTACTGCTTTCAATAACATCCATTGTTGGTACTTTGGGTTCCTTATATTCTGTTAAACTCTTTTCAATTTGTGAATAAGTGTCTTGTTTTTCTATATTTTCTAATGCTTTCTGATACTTTTGATTGTAGATATAGAATTCATTCAAAAATTTATTATCAATAGAATCTTTGGAAAGTTCCTTAGAAATTCGCTCATGTAGTAATTTTGTGCCATATTCATTTTCAGTAATCAGAAAAAGTTCAACTAAAAGAGAAATACCTGAGGGCGGTGCTTGATCAATTACTTCTCGAATGTATTTATCTTCATTTGGTTCATCAATCTCAGCAACAAGTAATTCTATGAATTCTTTTGGATTAGTATCTATTCTATGACTAATATCAATAAACCAATTTGTAGGCAAATTTGTTGGTTGAAAAATAGTTACTTGTAATAATCCGCGTATTAGTTCAGAGTCAACACTTATGTTTTTTCCAAAATATTTTAACACGATATCAAATGCTTGCATTTCCGCAGTCAATGAATATCGATACAATGCAGCAAGTAGTTTCTCTCGTTTTGTCAAACCAAAGAAAACAGCATCTTCTAAAAATCGACCAAAAAATAATAGGAAAATTATTTCAAGACAACCTATAATTAGACAAATATTTATTGAGAGTTTATCATATACTACTCCGATTATACAAACAATAAATAAAAGCCCAAAAACAACATAACTTCCAATTAAAATATAATTGAAGATATTTTCTCGCCAACAAATCTTACAAACTTCGTATGTTCCCTTTCTTGTCAGTCTTTCAGATAAATTAGACAATTCCTTTGAATCTTCTTCTGATCTATCTTCGGTATTATTTCCAGATCTCAATGGAAAATTACATTGTTCGCAACGAACGATTTCAGATTCCAATTCATTAGTAATCAAATCAAGTTCATTATTTGTTAAACACTTCTTAACAAAAAAGCTTTGGTCTATCGTTTCTTTACTCTGTGAGCGTGTTTTTTGTAAGGAATCAAATGTCATAATTATGCACCAAGAAATTTGTAGAAGAAAATCTTTTCAGATCATTTTTGTTTGGATTCATTCTCTAGCTTCTTCAAAAAAGCTAATGCTTTTTGTAGAATAATTCGAGAAGAAAACATTTCATTAAATGTTGTATCGTCATCAATAGTAGTACTTATTGTTTGAACAAATTCTTTAAAATCTGGCGAATTTATCAAATCATTAACTTCAGCTGAGTTCTCGTGTAAATGCTCTTGAATTTCCTTCGTAGAAACTTCACTTCTTTGCTGAATTTTCTTTGCCTCTTGGTGTTTAGACATAGTTATCAAAGAGAATTATAGCAAGTCTCTATTAAAACACCCGTAATATAAAAAAAAAGTAAATTCCGATGATTTTTTATCGGTTTTGCTAAAATCAACAAGTTTTTTTATAAGAAGAATAAACTACGAAGCAAAGAGAAGACTAAAGGTCAAAAATGACAGTCTGAAATATTAATAGGTGGAAAGCAGTGAGACTATTAGCAAAGGTAGTATTAGCAGGAGATGGAGGAGTTGGTAAGACAACACTAATCCATCGCTACATTACTAATAGCTTTATTGATTCTACAAAGCTAACTATAGGTGCGGCATTTCACACTCATGAAATAGAATCAGGAGAGCATTCTGTTTTAGTTCAAATATGGGACTTGGGAGGGCAAGAGCAATTCAAACAGATGGGAATCTTTGACAAGTATTTCAAAGGTGCTACTGTTACAGTAATCATGTTTGATTTAACTAGAATAAATACTTTGAATAGTATTCCTGAATGGGCTGATCTAGCTTTAAATTCTAGTAATACTAAACTAATTTTAGTTGGTGGAAAAAAGGATTTGGCACAAGGAATAACTTTTGAATTGGATTCCTTTGATGAACTAAATGAAAAATATAACTTCGAGACATATCTTGAAACCTCTTCAGCTACAGGTGATGGTGTAGATGATGTTTTTCAAGCAATTGCAAATGTTATCATTGACACTACTATCGAAAAGAAGCTAAACGACCCAAAACAAGACACAACTATACCTAAATAATTAATTATTTAAGATACAAATCCAAATTATATAGAGCAAGGTCCTATATGAATCACCTCTATCTTTATTAACGCAAACTAGTTAATTATGAATAGATGGGTAATTAAAAAATATGAGAAGTAGATCCGGAGATTTGAGAAACAATGACACCAAAGCCTTCAACGAGTAACCTCAAAGCTTTGATTAACGTTATCATTTCTAACGGAAAAACTGGAAATCTCAGATCAGTTGTAAAAACTCTAGCTGATTTTGAAAAAGAAGTGAAGCATCATAGAGGGGATGCTGAAATTCAGTTGTTATTAGCAGAAGCTTATAGACATGCCTTGGAACCATTTGGCGTTGCAAAGAAATTCAGAGATTGTGAACAGATGATTCATAAAATTGAAGCAATTCTAAAAACACAGTCACAGTCAGAGGATCTACAAGAATTTTACGGTGAAGCAATTGGTGCGTTAATCTATCACTATATTATGAATGAAATGGACAAAGATGTTCATAAAACACTAACTAAACTTGGTAATTTTGCGAGAAAACATCAAACCAATCCATTCGTTCAGTTTAATTATGCTATGGCTTTATCACAAGTTGCTGAATATTTCTCTGAAAAAGAAAATAAGGATATCGCCTACAACATTTTATGGGAAATCGTTGGACTTGTTACTTTCTTTCCAGGGAAGGAAATACTTACCCAAGTTTCAGATGGGCTTGTACAATGTATTAATAGTGCAGGAAATCGTTTATCAAGAAATGAATTAGAGGATTTAGCCACAAGAATTGATGAATTTATTAACTTCACAAATGAATTCGAAATCCAACAAAAACTAACAACTTGTCAAGGGAAAATTTTTCAATATATTGCAGGTCATAGAATGAGAGAAGGATACAGTCCCGATGGGAAAATACAGAAAAAATACAAATAATCTCACTTATCTTCTATAATTTGGTGCATAATACTCTCGAGATGAGCAATTTGTATTATGCCTACCAACTGGCGTCCAGCAACAAGAATGGTGGGCAAAGCAGTTATCCCATAGGCTTCAGCAATATTTGGATCTTTTTCAGCATCTATCATTTCAACTTCTAAAGCATATTTCTTGCCAACTTTCTCAATATGATTTAATGCTACTTTCGACCAGGCATCACCTTTCTTAATAAAAAATAAAATCTTTGTAGCTATTTCTTCTAGAATTTTTGGAGAAATATCTGGTGTGGGTATTAAACCACTAACAATTTCTTGGATGATTAAATTGAAGGCAGCATCTACATTTGTATCAGTTTTTGCACTTGTGAAAATTAAATTAGCTTTGGCAGCAGGTGTATCACCCAGCTTTTTAACATTATAGGCTAATGGTAGTTTATTTGATTTCGCTAAATCTAGTTTTGTGCCAACAACAATAACTGGAACATCTTTACCATTTGCTTCTTTTAAATCATCATACCAACCAGGCAAGTTGTTAAAAGTTTCTTCTTTGGTTAAATCATATGCAAGGATAGCTCCTGAAGCTCCTTGTAAATATCTCAAACCGATTTTTCTTCTGCTTTGTTGCCCAGCTATGTCCCAAATCATTAGCTTAACTTTGGTTCCAGGATATTCGAATGTTCTTACATAGAAATTAAGACCAAGCGTTGTCATGTAGTCTTTCTTAAAAGAATCAAAAATGTATCTTTGTACCAAACTTGTCTTACCAACTCCTGGATCTCCAAGTAAGACAATTTTTCTTTGAAACATTTTTGACATTAGATACTAACCTCTGAAAGATTCATGTTCAATGTTCCTTTTGTAGGTTTTTATTTGTACAACGAGTAAGCTAAAAGAAAAACATTTAGAGTTTTGTTATCACTTCATTCCCATTCTTGGTAATAATGATAGTGTGCTCTGCTTGAGCAATAGGAGTTTGGCTTTTACTTACAAGCATAGGATATCGATTCAGTGTTTTGAATGAAATAAGTTCCTTTAATGTTTCAAAAAGTCTAGTCTGAGGGAATAAACCTTCTAACCACCTTAAAGCAAATGGTAATTTATTATATTGTTCAATTTCTTTTAACAAAATCTTACCATCTTCTGATTTTGCTTTCTTTCCAATTTGTGAAAAGATGAAACTATAGGATTCATCATAGATTTTTTCAGTTCCTTCTTTTGTTGTCACGAATGGTTCAATAGCTAAAACTTGACCCTGTTTTAATTTCGAGCCAAAAATATCCAATTTTGGTTTATAATTTGGTATACTTGTGCCGGTATGAAGCTTCCATCTTTCGATGACATGTCCAGTAAGATCAGTTATTGGAACTAAATCTTCGTTTCTTATGGTATTCTCTATAACTTCACCAATATCACTAGGTCGTACACCCGGTTTAATAAAATCAACGGCATTTTGAAGAGCTAGTTCAGCAGTTTTCTTTAATTTCTGATAAGTTTTTGTACCACCAACAAGAAACGTCTTCGCATGATCAGAGATATAACCATCGATATGAGCTCCTAAATCAATTTTTACAATAGCTCGTTCAGGAATTTTTAATTCATCATCAATTGGAGAAGTATAATGAGCTGCAATTTGATTTATAGAAATATTGACAGGAAAAGCCGGTTTGGCCCCTAAACGAATTATTTCCTTTTCTAAAGCTTCGCAGATAATGAGGAGTTTTCTACCTTTAGAAACCATTTTCTTAGCTTTTCGCATAACTTCTACTGTAATTTTCCCAGCTTCTCGATACTTCTCAAGCTCTTCATCTGTTAATTGTGACAACTAAATATTCACCTTTTTAATCCATAGAATATTGAAAACTCTAGTTATTTAGTAGTTTTGATTATTTAGAGTTACTCCAGAAGCTTCACTTCTGAAATAGACCCTTAAACCAACTCCAAGCTATCCCTAAGAGTCTTTTAAGCTCATACTTTTCGGGAATGTGCCATGTAACCCAAGTAGGATATGGGTATTGTTTGATAGCTTGCAAGAGGAATAAAGCAAACAACGCAAGGGAGAATATGATTAACAGATAATCCCACCACTTCAATTTCAAAGAATACAAATAAGTTCGCTTCTTTATTGCATTCCAACCTCGAGATTCTATTGCTTCCGCTAATTGCCAAGAACGTCTCATTGCAGAAGCGAAAATAGGAATAAGTAAGGGAAGCATTTTCCTGACTCTTTTGAATATGTTTCCTCTATCTATTTGTAAACCACGTGATTTCTGGGCAGCAAAGATAATTTCTGTTTCCTTAGCTAAAGTTGGTATAAATCTGTAAGCAGTACTGACTGCCCATGCAAAAGCATATGGTAATCCAAATTTCCTCAGCATCTGGGAAAGGTCATCAGGCGAAACAGTTTGGAAATATAATCCAAAAATAGCGGTTAGTACTATTAACCTCAAAGCAATGGCAAAGGCAAAAGTAGTTGGATACTCTGTATTTATAACTAAAGCATCAACTAGTATGATGATTATCAAAAGTGGGAGAAGAAGTAGAAGAGTCTTCAACCATTTTCTCATAAAATTACCCATGAGCACTAAAGGAATTACAATACCAAGTAAAATAAGTAAAGGAACCAATTCTCGGAATAAAATTGTAAAACAGGTTACAACGATAATGAAAAGCATCTTTCCTCGAGGATCCAGATGATGTAGAAGTGATTTCTGTAAATCATAATTGAAATACTCTAGTAATTTCATACTCATCGTTTTACCCTCACTTTTCTCCTTTTTGCAGAATTTGCTTTAGATTTTCAACAAACTCCTCAGAATTGTAACTTACAGGGAAATCATCGAACCGCTTTCTTAGATTAGTAGCTAAATTCAACAAAACAGGTTGCGCTAAATCAGATTTCTCAAGAAGAGTTTCATCACTTAATACATCGAAAGTACTTTCATCCTTAATGATCTCTCCATGAGATACAACAATAATTCTCTGAGCAAAATCATATATGAAATTGATATCATGAGACACAACAATAATAGTAATTCCTTTTTCTGAAAGGCCTTTAAGAAAATTTCCCAATCTCTTCTTCTGACGATAATCCTGACCAAAGGTAGGTTCATCTAAGACTAATATACTTTGATTCATTGTTAAAACTGAAGCAATGGAGACAAGTCTTCTTTCACCACCAGATAATTCAAGGGGATTTCTCTTGAGTAAATGGGTTATTCCAAAATGCTCTGCAATTTCCTGTATTTTCCCTTCGATTTCCTCGGGATCAGAACCCAGATTCTTAGGACCAAATTCAAGTTCTTTTAGTACTGTTTCAGCAAATAATTGGTGATTTGGATTTTGAAAAGCAAGACCAACTGTCATAGCCATCTCAGAAAGTGGCTTCTTGACAATGTCTTCATCTTCAATTTTAACTTGACCAATTGTCGGTCTTAATAGACCATTAATGTGTTTTAGAAGGGTTGTTTTTCCAGCTCCATTTTTACCAACGATAGCTACGAACTCACCCTTTTCAATTTTGAAAGTGAGATTGTTTAGAACGGTAATTCCTTTCTTGTCATAACTAAATGAAACATCTTTAAACTCGATCACTTTCTCTCACCCTCCTTACTAAATATAGACATGAAATCGTTGGTAGTTAATGGGATATAGTCTCTTTTAGAGATAAAGGAGTAATGTTTTGATAAAGTTGTGAAATTT
>DAOVHJ010000215.1 GCA_030671945.1 Candidatus Heimdallarchaeota archaeon | reverse complement strand
TAAGCCGTATTGCAGGTTTATTAAATCAAACAGAAGCAAATGTTAGTGCTCAAATTAAAATTCTTGAAAATGCAAAACTTTTGGTGTCCCGTTATGAACCGGGAATGCATGGTGTTCGAAAGATTTGCAGTACAAAAGTTGATACAGTAATTTTCAAGATATGATTTTCCCAATTTCTTTTTGGAATTCTTTATTCTGTTTTTCAAAAGGTACTAGGTTTTGAGTCTTTCCTTCTTCCTTTCTATTGCTGCTTCTATGAAGCCTCTGAACAAAGGATTTGGGTTCCAAGGAAGTGAGGTGAATTCAGGATGAAATTGTGATGCTTGGAAGAATCTATGTCCTGGTAATTCAAAAATCTCCATTCTCCGACCATCTTCAGATGTTCCCGCAAAAACAAGACCCTTTTTCTCAATTCGCTCTATGAAATCTGGATTCACTTCGAATCTATGTCTATGCCTTTCTACAATTAGATCCTTTTTGTAAAGCCTATGGGTGTTTGTTCCCTTCTTAATTAGTACTTTTAAACCACCTAATCTCATAGTTCCCCCTAAATCTGTAACTCCTTTTTGTTCTGGTAAAAGATCAATTACTAAATTCTTGGATTTTACTTCACCATTGATAGTGAATTCAAAACTAGATGCATCTTTAACACCAACAACATTTCTAGAAAATTCTACAGTAGCTAATTGAAAACCAAAACACAACCCTAAGAAAGGTATATTATTCTCACGTGCATGATAGATCATCGTGATTTTTCCTTCGGTACCTCTATAACCAAACCCACCAGGGACTAATAGACCATCATATTCATTCATTACTTTAACTTTGTTTTTGTCTTGCTCAATTTCTTCAGTATCTATCCAATCGATTTTAACTCCATATTTGAAAAAGGCTGCTGCATGCTTCAAAGCCTCATTAACAGATATATATGAATCAACTATCGTTGTATATTTCCCGCCCATTGCAATTTTTACACAATCTTCTGGATTTTCATAACGATCTGTTAACTCATTCCATTCTTTCCAATCAACTTTTTCTGCCTTTAAATCAAGCTCTTTTATTACTAAATCACCAAATCCTTGTTGATCAAGCAAATATGGAGCTGAATATACTGTATCCAAATCCGGTAAAGTAAAAACAGCTTCTTTCGGTACATTACAGAATAAAGCTACTTTTTCTTGTATTTTTTCGTCTAAAACTTTGTGGCTTCTACAAACTATGATTGTTGGATTCAAACCTATACTTCTGAGTTCTTTTACTGAATGCTGAGTTGGTTTCGTTTTAGGCTCACCAAGATGAGCAGGTACTGGGACAAATGTTGTGTGAACTAACAAGGTGTCTTCTTTGTTTTCCTCCATGATCATTTGCCGAATAGCTTCTAGAAAAGGTTGAGACTCCATGTCACCAACTGTTCCACCAACTTCAATTAGTAAAACATCAGGATTTCTTAATTCCACAACCTCTCGAATCCTTTTCTTAATTTCATCTGTAATATGAGGGATAACTTGTACAGTTTGCCCGAGGTAATCGCCTGCACGTTCTTTTCTAATGACTTCTCGATAAACTTTACCTGTAGTAATGTTCTGACTTTTCTTCATATTTAGTCCTAGAATCCTAGCGTAATGACCAAAATCAACATCAATTTCTCCCCCATCATCTGTTACAAAAACTTCACCATGTTGTATTGGATTCATGGTACCCGCATCGATGTTTAGGTAGGGATCAATTTTAATAAGATCAATTGTTCCTTTACGATTCTGAATATTTTTCCCTATACTGGAAGTCACGATCCCCTTTCCAATTCCGGACATGACTCCACCAACGATAAACACAAATTTGGTTTTTTTCGACATATACTCATCTTCTTTTCATCATAAAAAATGATATCAATTCTTTTATCTATATGAACTTTATGTAGATGCTTTATTTAAATTGTCAGCATGAAATCAAAAGAAAAAGAGTTTTTCTCTCAAACTCTAATACGAGTTCGAGAGATATTTCTTATTTATTGTGTGGCTGCAGTGATATTGCAATCAGCGATTTTTATAGTAGGAATAAATGTTGGAGTATAGACTTCCCACCATTGAATTTGTTTTCGGTCTTTACCAATTGCTTCTACTCTTTTACTCATTTTGAGAAGGTTCTCTGAGATTCGAAGCTTTCTAACAGGTTTTTTGATTTCCCCGTCTTCAATAAGAAACATTCCATCTCGAGGTATGGTTGAGAATTCTCCTTCTATCATATTTGTGTAACGTGTATACCAATTACTGGTAACATAGATTGTTGGTTTTTTGGATTCAGCAATGATTTCATCGAGTGAGTAATCACCTTTACTATAAACCATATTTGTTGGTTCAGGTGCGAGAAACTTGGATCCAGAACCAAAGAAACCGGTGAGATTTGAATTTCCTGTGCTTTCAGTTTGCATCATTATTCCAGAAGTTGTGTTGTGAATTAAACCTACTAAGACACCGTTTTGAATGATTGGTGTTTTACTTGTTGGAGTTCCTTCCACATCAAATGGTTTGCTTCCTAAGCCTTCACTTATATGTGGATCATCTACCACATGGAAATCCTCAGGAGTAATTTGCTCACCAATATGGTCTCCTAATGGACTCATGTTTAATAAGAGCATTAAGGGATTAGCTCCATCAGTTATTTGTCCAAAGAGATTACCACCAACAGTGGGGCTAAGAATCAAATCGTATTTTCCTGCTTTGCCTTGTTTTCCTCCAACAGCCATTTTAGCGAGTTTTCCAGCATTTTCGCCTGCTTCTGAAAACTTCTTTTCTATGTTAGACATATTTCTTCCAACAACTACATCTTGACCACTACTTTCAAAATCAACGAATGAGCGTATTGTCATCCTATAAAATGATGTATCGTATGAACCTGAGTTTCCGTAACTTGTTAGTAATTCAGATCTTGTTTTTCCAAAATAAAGCACACCAGCAGCTCTTTTTGCACCGACTTCAAGTGCTTTTTCTATAGCAACATTTACCATCTCAGGTGCTTTCTCAGGAAAAGTCTCAATAGTCTTATCATACAAACCATCAATTGCTTTGTAGGATTGCTTCTTTGACTCCATTGTAGCATAGAGCTGACTATCAGGCATTCTTTTAGCAAAATTGGTAGCTTGCTTAACAATTTGTTCTATTTTTGGAATTGTAGGATCTTGGATATCTACTTGAGTTATTTGTTTGCCAATCGCAATGAAGACTTCTAACATACTTTGATCCCATTGTTTAGAAATATCAATGTTGGAATTTGAGAATCGAATTTGATAATTTGGTCCTTCGACTAATCGAGCAATAACTTCGGTTGCTCCTTCTTTCTGTGCTACTTCTAATGCTTTTTCTGTAAAATTGTTACTCATTTTATTCTCCTCCAAGACGTATATTTCTCATTCTAACTTGACTTCCACCCATCCAGCAAGGAGCTCCTTGACCGGGATCCGACTTTCCACAATGACCCATGGGGAATTCAGCGTCTTTAGTTATTGCATCAACACTTCCATACAAACCAAAGGTTGTTAATTCGAGAATCGGTCTTCTAACCATCTTATCAGTTAGCACACCATCTTCGATTAGATATGCTTCTAATCCAACGTATTTGCTTTGGAATCTTCGATCATCAATGTTCCATTCTGTGAAGCTTTTCATGTAAATGCCCTTTTTGACATCCTCAAAAAGCTCTTCTATGTTATGATCCCCTGGTCCGAAATAGGTGTTTGCCATTCGTATTAATGGTTCTCTATCGTAACCCATGGATCTTGAAGATGCGTTTGATTTTGTTTCAAATTTATATGCGAATTCTCTATTGAGCAGCACTTCATTGATGAGTCCATTCTTAATCAAGTACCTTGGTCGAGCTTTCACACATTCGTCATCGTATAAGTAAAACCCGGCACTACCAGGAAGAGTTGGATCATCTATGAGATTCACGCATTCACTTCCAATCTTGATCTCTCCTAATTTTTGATCTTTTAAGAGATCTATGTAAAATGACTCTCCAGCTTGTGCTCCTTCGCGACCGAGTATTCTATCACCCTCAGAGGGATGTCCTGTGTTTTCATGTGCAATAATACCTGCAACTTCACCACTCACAATGACATCAATCTCTCCAAGTTTCATCTCTTTTGCATTAATGGCTGTCTTGACTAAAGCTTCGTTATCGAGGATTACTTTTTCCACGATATTTTCTTCTTCAAACCATTCCCAGCCCATTGAACCGCCCATACCATTAAATCGTTGCTCTGTTCCTAAAGTTCCTTTTGCAGTATTAAAAGTGTAAAAGAAGATTAACGATTTTTCTGATTCTATTTGTGATCCTTCGCTGTTGTGAATGTATTTCTTGACATCATTCAAGTTTAACATTAATGTTCTTGTTACCAAACTTTCACCGTAATCTTGACTAACTAGTGTTTTATCAAGATCATATACAAACTTGATTTTTTCTTCTTCAGAAATGTCTGCAATGTTTTGTTTTACTGGTGTTGACCATTTGGTTTTCACAACATCTTCTTCTGAGAATATGATCGGTTCTTTTCTCTTACTGGCTTTGGCCATTTTGATTGCAAGTTCAATTGCTTTCTTCACATGATCTTTCTCTAATTTAGCCGTAGAACAGAAGCCGATTCCACCATCTGCTAGAACTCTAATTGCTATACCTTGAGTATTAACAATTCCTCCTCCAATAAGAGCTCCATTTCTAGTGGTGTAACCTTCATCTCTTGAGTCTACATATCTTGCTTCTATGTAGTTTGCTCCTTTCTTGGTTCCGTAATCTACAGCGAAATCAGCGATATCTTTACCGTCTTTCATAGTTATGAACCAAATATTCATTGCATTTCCTATTATAAAAATTATAATGCTAGTTTATTATATTCCAGCATTAAAAAAACTGATTAGTTGTTTTGAATCTCTTGCTGAATTATTTTTGCTTCTTCTTTCCATATGGACAAACTGCTATGCAAATTCCGCAGATCGTTTCACCGACTCTTTCCTCTTGAATTTTCAAATGTGTTTGACAAGCATGAGCATTGAATATTTTCTTTCT
>DAOVHJ010000225.1 GCA_030671945.1 Candidatus Heimdallarchaeota archaeon | reverse complement strand
TTCCAAACCAATTGCCCATTGAGTAGCATTTACGGAATTCCTTCTCCTAAAGATATATGGAACAACACCTGCACAGGTTTCCATTTCAACTTGAGCATTCATCCATTTGGATCCTGACCTGGGTGACCAAGCAAGGTTTTCAGTTATCCCTCTTAAAGTCCATTCCCAAGCCCCATCGGCTGTCATCGTCGTAGTATTTGTAAAAACTATTTGACCAATATCACAAGAAACATGCTTGTGTTTGTTTATATAATGAGCGATCTCTGACGCTTCAGAGCGAAAGTCTCGCCAATCAGATCCACCATAAGAGGAGAATTGAATATGTGTGATATGAACATTGGTTTCTCTCCCCTTCTTTGGTTTTATACCTCGAAGACATTCCATAGTTTCTTTAGTGATTTCATAATTACCGGGCACACCAAGATTATTTGTGTGAAGATGAATTGTTTGTGGTAAAGATAATTTCTCATTTACTTCAGCTAATGTTTTGATGATTTTACGTGGGGTTGCTCTGAAGTAAGTGATTTTATCATCTAGTGAACAGACATTTTTTCCCCATGCCCAGGTCTCCTCTCCTCCTGGATTAACTAGTTTTATTGTATGACCACCTGAAGAATACAATAACCATGAAACAAAAGCACACATTTCATTTATTTTCATATTACTAATTCGTTCAAGTAAGAACCAATTGCTACCTAGTAAAGTAAATGCTCCTTTATCTATGATCGGAATATCCATTAATTCCTCATGTGTGTGTCTTGCTTCTAAAGGGGGCATAGCAGGTTCCATAGCACAAGTATATCCTAGTTTCGCATAAGCATAACCAGTATAGAAAGTGGATGGAACGGAACGACCAACACCAGCTCGAGCATAAGGAGTTCTTTTATGAGTATCTATCATATGATCCTCTGGTCGTAATAATCTACCAGCATTAACTTTTGGACCTGCAATATGAGCATGAATATCAACTCCCCCTGGCATCACAACTAAATTCGTAGCATCAATGGTTTTGAATTTTATATCCGATCTTATGCTGGATGGATCTACAATTTTATCATCTATTATTACAATATCCTTTTTCTCACCATCTATTTTATTTGCAGGATCAAAGACAAAACCATTCTTAATTATGATTCCATTAGCTCTTTTCTTTTGGGTGCTGATTTTACTTCACCTCCAGGAGAAGCTTTTAATTTTACTTCAAAAAACTAATCGCGAGAACGAACAGGTCTCAATAATTTCTCTTCAATGTTCTTCCAGACCTGACTACTCGAACCTTCTTCACTGTGTTTTATAAAAGTCCGGTTTATTTTTATAGCCCATTTTGTAGGGCATGCAAACAAACAAGCACCGCAAAACAAGCAATCTTCTTCTACTACTTTCACTTTTGGAGTTTTTTTCCAAGGTTTATCTTTTGGGGCAACCGGCAAAGATAGGCAGTCCACAGGGCACACAACAATACAAGTTGAACATCCACCTGGACAGCGTTTACTATCTACTTTGATTTCTCCTTCGAGATATTTAAGAGCAGTACCACCTGTATTTTTACAATCTACTAGTTCACCCTCTAGATAAGGAAGAGATATACCTCTCTTAATTTTCTCAGCAGGTTGGTTATTAATCATTAACTTTAATGCTTCAAAAGGACAAATATAGGCACATAATCCACAGAAAATACATTTATGATAATTAATTCTGATTGGTGGAGCTGTCACCCTTTTTCTTATTGATGCTCCTATCGGACCACGTTCAATGGCATCTCGTGGACAAATAGTCCAACAGATATTGCACCCTGTGCATTTATCTATATCTAAAATTAAGGAGGTAGTTGAGTGTCTTTCCTTCCTTTCAGTTACTACCTGATTAGACTTTCTAGATACTGTTGAAACTCGAGTCATTTTGAAACGCCAATTTGTTTAATTTCAGATCATAATCATGTTTTTGATTTTTCCTTACTAGCATCTTCATATTCTGTTAAGGAAATAAATGTAATATCGATGCAATCTTCAGGACAAACAATCATACAGGTTCCGCAACCATCACATCGAAAGGGATTGATAACAACAGCCACACCATCTTTTATTGCAATTACTCGAGCATCTTTTCCTGTATCTAGGTATTTTCGCTGTTCTAATTCAGCATTTACAGGACAAGTAGTCGTACAATTATTGCAGCCATTACATTTTGTAACGTCAATGGTTATGCGATAAGTTATTCTTTCATGTGGTCGCAAAATTCACACTCACTTTTGTTAGATTTACTTTTCACTCATATATATTGTTATTTAGTTCATTAAAAATATGAATTTCTAATAAATTCTCAAGTAAAATATCTTGGGCAAATTTCAACCTCTAAAAGTGGGTTTATATAGTACTAGTATACTCGCTAAAGCAAATTCGGCGATTTATATGTTTAAGACTAGAAGGTATATGAAACCGCGAATTGAGAAAGCAGTAAAAGAACTAAGACATACTTTAGATGAGGCAACCCTTCTAGTTGAGGCTCTAGTTTTACAACAATCAGGATCAAGTTCAGATAGATTCAAGACTTTAGACATTAAAAAAGTGAGTATTGATAGATTGAATGATGTTTTATTGACTCTAAAAACCTACATAAAAAGTAGATTACATTTCATTGATGAATTAATTGATGATATTCGAGAAGATAGTTTAGCTAAAATAAAAACTCATAATGAGTTCGCTAAGGTGGTTATTCATTCCATGCAGATGAATCTCATATCTGATAACAGTAATATCTCTCTCTATTTAGCTCCATATATTGATTCCTGGGACATGTTAACAGCAGGAGTTCAAGTAATAATACTTAATCATGTTATAAACAGTATTAATTCTGAAATTCAAAGAGCAACTTTAGCGGAAAAATTATCTAAGCAGTTTTAACATACTACAAACAATAAATAGCAATTGTTAAAACTGATAAAAATAGAAGATTGCATGGTAACTGTTATGTCTGAACTTATTGATGTTCTTGAAGTTATCCTAACTACTGGACGAACAATTGAACAAGGTATTACTTTAGCTGGCATCAAAATTTCAGAAGAAGCAAGGGAAGCAACTGGCGTTTGTTTTATGGATCCTAATGATATGGATACATTACGACTTGTTGCGAATCAAAACATTGAGGTTAAAACATCTGTTGGGAAAATTGTTGTCAAAGCAAAGGAATCTAGTGACGCTCCTCATAAAGGAATAATATTCATTCCTTTAGGAATCTATGCAAATTGGATCATACCTACAGGGAAAGCAGGAATAGGGGTTCCCCGTTTTAAAGGTGTAAAAGCTACTATTAGAAAAACAAAAAAATCAGTTCCAAAAGTAGAAGACTTGATTGCAAAACTACTTGTTGAAAAGAATAAAGAGAAATGAGGTCATTACATGGAAGTTATTAGTGATGTTGTCTGTCCGTTTTGCGGGAGTTTATGTGATGATCTCGAAGTTGTTATAGAAAATAATGAAATCTTAGAAGTTAGAAATGCTTGTCAGTTAGGAGCAGCAAAGGTTAAGGGACGTAAAAAAGCAAAGAGAATACTAAAACCAATTATTAGAAAAGGAAATCAACTAATTGAAACAAGTTATGAGAAAGCAGCGGAACAAGCTGCGAAAATTCTGATAAAAGCTGAGTATCCAATTTTTTATGGGTTTGGATCAACTGATGCCGACACTCATAGAGAAAGTATTAAACTGGCTGAAGAAGCAGGGGCTATTTGGGATCATTGTCCTTCAGTTTGTCATGGACCTTCAGTTTTAGCAATACAAGAAATTGGTCTTGCAGGATGTACGCTTGGTGAAGTTCGTAATAGATCTGATCTTATTATATATCTCGGATGTAATCCTATGGAAGCTCATCCAAGACATATGAGTAGATACACAACTTTCCCTCGAGGTTTTTTCCGAGAGAAAGGATTCCAAGAAAGAACTGTTGTAGTAATAGATATTAGGAAGACAGAAACAGCACAATTAGCGAATCACTTTTTACAAATTGAACCAGATGGCGATTTTGAATTCATTAGCGCTTTAAGAGCAATAATCAGAGGGAGAGAAATAAAGGATGAAAGCATTTCAGGAATTCCCGTTGAGAAAATAACGGAATTAGCTGAAATTATGAAGAATGCAAAACATGGAGTGCTCTTTTTTGGTTTGGGTTTAGCATCCACAAAAGGTAAACACAGAAATGTAGATGCTGCATTGAGTCTCGTGAGAGATCTAAATAACTATACAAAATTCTATGTTATGCCTCTAAGAGGACATTATAATGTTACTGGAGCTCAAAATGTCCTTACATGGACTCTGGGATATCCTTTTGCAGTATCCCTTACTAGAGGTTTTCCACAATACAATCCTGGTGAATTCTCATTAACAGGTGTTTTTGATAGAGAAGAAGCAGATGCGGCATTTATTGTTGCATCCGATCCTGTCGGAAATTCCCCTCGAAAAGTCATGAAGCATTTTGCTAAAATCCCACTAATTGTTTTAGACCCATATGAAACACCAACAACTAGACTTGCTGATGTAGTTTTCCCTGTTACAATTGCTGGAGTCGAATCAGTAGGCACAGCATATAGAATGGATGCTGTTCCACTTCGTTTACGCAAAGTGAAAGATCCCCCCAAAGGCATCTTAACGGACTATGAAGTCTTAGAACTTATACTGAAAAAATATCAGACTCTAAAGAAAAAGAAGAAATAATATTGGAATAATTTTATTCCAATTTTACTTTCTAATAATTACTTTTGGTGTTGCTTGTTCCTCACCAGTTATTTCTAAAGGATTCACTTGTTCGGTATAGGTAAGGAAAATTTTCATTTGTGATTTTACATCATTTACAATCCAAGTGACTTTAACACCTTCTGGTAAGGTGTCAACTACCGGATCTTCTACATTCGTGGGAAGTTCATCAGAGAGTTCCA
>DAOVHJ010000255.1 GCA_030671945.1 Candidatus Heimdallarchaeota archaeon | reverse complement strand
TAGAATTGCATCTATAGCTTCACTACGAGAATTAGCTTTTGAAAAGCATCCTAAGAATTCAGCTGCATGTGCATAATAGCAACCGTCTCCTTCCTCGATGTTTACTTTAAGTTCTGCCACGATTTGACCGACCAATAAAATTCATAATATAACATTATTTAATATTTGTTTTTTTAAAATTAATGGGCTGTTTTTTCACACATATTGATGTGTTCTAGTTTCCATGGATTTTCTTGTGTTTTAAATGTTTTTTAATCACTAAAAACATGATTTTACTCATTTGAGTCTCTTTCAACCCATGAAAACTTTTTCTGTAAAGTATTAGAGTAATAATTACGCCAATCGTAATCTACTTCTTTTCCCCAATCATAATACACTCTGGGATCAATGTAAGATTTAAGACTGGTACCTAGATTCCATGTTTTAGTTTCCTTTGAGATTTTTTCTTGGGATTCAATTTTCTTAAAGGCTAGTTTCGCCTTGTATACTCTTTCTTTAGCTGTGCCTACGCTATTCTTTCCACGTACAACTTGACTCTTAGCTGTTTCTACTCTTTTTTCTGCAGCAATAACTTTCTTCTTTACAGTTTCGATTTTCTTCTTAGCTTTTACAAGGGCATTCTTATGTCTATCTTTCTCTCTTTGTGTTGCGAAATTAGTTGCCATACTTCTTATTACTGCTAAATCTTCCTTAGTTTGATCAAGGAATTTTTCCTGTTCTTTCACTTGTTTCTTTCTTAACTTGAGATTTCCCTTAATTTCTTCAAGTCTTTCTTCTCTCTTTATTTGGTTATTTTTAGCCTTTTGAATGCGTTCTTGACCTTTGCCTTTTCGTACGCTAAATTTTTCTATCCGAGTTTCCCAATTTTTTGGTTCTTGCTTTTTATGAGTACATACTTCCGCAGCTTCTCTATTAGCCATCACGGCTACTTCTTTCTTCGCAAAATCAGGATCTGCAGGATCAACATCTGATTTTTCTAAGAAATTCTGAACAACAGTTGTTGCATGATACGTTCTGAAAACTTTAGCAGTTAAACCGTTTACAACTTCATCGAAGAAAGCATTAACTTGACTGCTTCCAATATGGGAGAAAATCTGTGGTTTCTTTTCACCTGATTCTTTTGCCTCATCTATGAGTTCTTGTAAGGAATTAACGAAAATTTCTGGAAATTCACCTTCCTTAAGCCATTGTACTGAATCCTTCCCTAAGAATTTGAAGACAATAGTTAATCCGTTTATTTTTACGTGTTCTGGTCGCAAGGTTGTTGCTCCGATTGTATCTGCTTCATCTTCATCTTTTTCATCTCCAACACGGATATTTAGATGATCTATAATGTAACATGCCGTTGCAATTTTTCTCTTTCGTTTATCACTACCACTAATTGCGCTCAAAATTTCCTTTCTTATTGTCTCAAGATTATCGCCGACTAGATTTGCTTTATCGTATTTTTCGATTTCTCTATCTTGTTTTATTGGTGTGGTATCTGAAAGCCAGACATACTTGGTTTTTCCAGATAATTTATCAGTCCATTTGGCAATCCACAAACATTCAGGTTCCCAAATAATTTTCATCCACTCGCCCTCTGGTCTAGGTGCTTCTGGACTAAGATTCAAAACAATGTTAGCTTTTGATGGGCCTTCTTTCCATTTACCTCTCATTGGGTGTTCTCCTCTACCCATGAAAATACTACTTGGTTCTGCTGTATAATTTGATATTTCAACTTGAGCTCCATCAAGAGTTGCAGTACCATATTTCTCTTTTAATTGCTCTCTAGCTGCCTTTCTTTCTTCTCGTTCTTGCTTCTTCTGTTCCTTTGTTTTAGCATCTCTAATTTCTTTTTGCTTGGCAACATAAGCCATTACTTCAGAAAAATCTATGTTAGCATCAGTTAAGCTTGCATCCCCGAGTTCTTCACCAAAGTCTTTAAAGTAGTTCTTGCGGAATATTTTATCTTCCACATAAACTGTCGAAAGCTTCCTAACCCAAGCGATTGCCATCTGTTCCTGCTTTTCTGTGAGTTTGTGTGCTTCTCCATTAATTACTATACTCAATCCAAGATAAGGTATCTCTGAGAGTAAAACTCCGTTGTGTATTAATTGTTCAATCTTAGTCAAAGACCAATTCCTCACTACAAATTATTCAAAAACGATTATTTTTAAAACCTATGTAATTGTTCTATTTCATTAAAAATGGCATTTTCACATAATTAAAATATTGCATTATCAATTTACCTTACTTCACAGACTTCAAAATTATCTTTTATTTTCTTCCAAGCATTTTCTAATAAGGTTAGACTAAGAGGTTTCATTTTTTCAAATTCTTTATCCAAGCATCTTATCGGTCTGAATTGTTGTATATAAAATTGTTTTGCTCCCTTAATCATTTCTGCAATTATAGGGAGATCTTTTTCAGGATCAACAATTGTAGGAACAACAGTTGTACGAAATTCATGTTCAATATTGGAAGAAATAATTATCTCAATAGTTTCTTTGATGGGTTTGATATCAACTTTTTTTCCAGCAGCTAAATGATATTTTTCTGGAATGGCTTTTACATCCATTGCAATATAATCTACTAATTTAGCGTCTATGATTTTCTTCACAGCAACAGGATGATTCCCATTAGTGTCAAATTTCGTCTTTAGACCCATGTCTTTTAGAATTCGTAAGAATTCAGCTAAACGTTTACTAAGAACCGGTTCTCCACCAGTAATCGATACTCCATCTAACCACTTACTTTTTGCCCGTTTGTCTATTTCCGCTAGAATCTCATTCACGTCATAGCTTTCAACTTTGTCTGCAGTAATGAGATCCGGATTGTGACAGTAGGGGCAACGGAAATCACAACCAGCTACGAAAATACTATCTACAATTAATCCCGGCCATTCTATTAATGATCCTTGTTTGTATCCTTTGATATCAAGTTTTGACAAAGCTGTAAAACATCTCTTTATGTGATTTTCAATTCCTTTTGGAGGAGCTCAACTGTAGGCAAGTCTCCACGCCACGCCTTAACTTCCGAGTCACTTTCATCTACAATTATAAAAGATGGAGTTGATAAGACATCGAAATAGGCTCCTTCCGATAATCCTTCTTCTTTCTCTAAATCATACCATTCTATTTTTGCCCCTTTCTTTTCAAGCTGTTTTCCAATTTTTTTCGCAGCTGGGCAGTTAGGGCAATCTAGTTTTGTGAATATTTTTAGTTTCATTTTTATTACCTCATCGATGGTAAGCATTACTTATTTTTTTACATTTATTTTTTAAAAAGATAAAAATAGAGAAGGGAATTAAACCCAGGTTGAGGATTTTTTCTATAAATCTTCAGCCCAGTAGTTTCCATCCTGCCTTCTCTTTAGCTCCGACTTCTTGGATTTATTCCAGTTTTCAATTATACTGAAATAACCAACGACTCTGCTCATCCCGTAGACATTATCGCTGTTACAGTGTGGGCAGAATGGTGAACAAGATTCACCTGCTTCTAGATTTTCTTTATGTTCGATTGCTGATTCAATTTCTGTGATTTCAGCTACTTTGTTCTTTGCCTGTTCCATGCTTTATTTTCCTCAGATTTTTTTAGTTTTCATTTAACTCTTCCCATCTCATCTTCCATAAGCTGATGTGCTTAATTCTCGGCCATAACCCCTACTTAATTTTCCACAATCTTGACAGATTGTGAATTCTGGTGAGAAAACAATTTGTGCGCTCTGGGTGTTTTCCCAAGTTTTCTTCACTAGATTTAATATTGATTCAGAAGATATCTTCTGTTCACCTATGAAAATGTGTGTGATAGACCCACTTTCAATTAAGGTGTTAAATTTACCCTGTTTGGAGATTCGATCAACAATGTCTATTTGAGCGTCTGCTGCAAAGTGGGCACTATTGGTATAGTATATCGCTCCTTCTTCGATATCTCCTTTCACATAATGGATGCTGTCAGGGTATTCTTTAATATCTGTTCTTGCGAACTTGTATGGGGCACTTTCTCCTGGAGTTTCTTCTAAAGTTACAGTTATACCGTTCTTTTCCTGTAGCTCTTTTGCTTTGAGATTCATACCTGCAATGATTCTTAATCCAAGCTTGTATGCTTTCTCACTTTCATGCATTTGTTCTCCAATCAAATATTGGACACATTCATTGAGTCCAATAACCCCGATAATATAGGTTGCTTTTTCTAAGTCAACATAAGGTCTACCGTCTTCTGCAATTTTCCCTATTTGCCAGAGAGTACCTCGTTCTTGAGTCATGAGCTGAGTGATAAATTCTTTCTTTTCCAAATGGCCTTGCATAGCAATGTCCATGGCAGCTTTGACTTATTCAATACAGCCTTTTATATTTCCTTTGCCAGCTCGATAGGCAGCTTGTGGTAGAT
>DAOVHJ010000333.1 GCA_030671945.1 Candidatus Heimdallarchaeota archaeon | reverse complement strand
TGCTGTCTTTATCGACAGCGATTTTGCTAACTGTACGTGAGTAATCCATTATTCTCATAATAATATAATGTGGAATAGCTATTAATATCTTTACAATTTCAGTGCTTTTGTTTCCCATTTTTTAAAAGCTCTCACGGTGAGTAATCAAGCTCTAATTTTATTTTATGAGTGAAATGATCTTCTAACACTCCGGTTTTCGTTTACTTTTTTTGAGAAAAAGGTTTTTTACAACTTAAACAATAATTTAGTCACCAAACAATCTTTGAGGATATGATTTTGTCTATGGATCCAACCGGCAGATTTTCGGATCGAGTTGAGAATTATATTAGATATCGTCCTACTTACCCTAAGGACTTAATTGCTGAGTTAAAGAAAGCGCAATTGCTTTCAGAAGATTCCGTTATAGCCGACATTGGTTCAGGAACAGGCATATTTACTAAACTGCTTTTGAAGGCTGGGTCTACAGTCTATGCTGTAGAACCAAATGAAGAGATGAGAGTAGCAGCAGAGAAAATTCTTGGGTGGTATCCTAATTTCATTAGTGTTAATGGTCAAGCAGAAGCAACAACGCTTGGGAGAAGAAGTGTTGATTTGATAGCAGCTGCTCAGGCTTTTCATTGGTTTAATACTGAAGAAACAAAATGGGAATTTAAGCGTATATTAAAACCAACAGGTAGTCTTGTTCTTGTTTATAATTCAAGACAAATTGAGCGAACACCTTTTATGAAAGGTTATGATGAGTTGTTGAAAAAATATTGCCCTGAATACGAAGGCATAGCTCAACAATATATTAATCTTCGACAAGCTAAGGATTTCTTTGGAACAGATGATGTAAACCATTTTGTTTGTAATAATTATCAAATCTTTAATTTTGAAGGTTTGAAAGGGAGACTTTTATCCTCTTCTTATACTCCTAAAGAGGATCAAGTTGGATTTGATTTATTATTAGAAGGATTAGAGGCATTATACAAGAAGCATCAAGAGAATGATCAAGTACAATTCACATATGATACTGAGATGTTTTACGGTAAACCAGTTTTTCCTGATGAAGCCTAATACTTTCGTCTATCTCTGCATATAACTTCTTTTTTCTATGAGTTAGAAACTATGTTATGGTTTTCCTCCAGCTTCCTAAAGTAACCAAGAAAACACAACAAAGAGAAGGTCAATTTCTCTATCACGTTGATTTAGATTGTTTTTTTGCAGCTGTGGAAATAAGGGAAGATCCTGAATTAGCAGGAAAACCTGTTGCTGTTGGTGGAAATAGAGAAACAAGACGTGGAGTAATTACTTCTTGTAATTACATTGCAAGAAAATTCGGTTTACATGCTGGTATGCCTATTAACAAAGCACTTGATTTATGCCCGGATTTAATATGTACAGGTCGGCATCACTCTCTTTACAGAGATGTTTCTGATAATATTATGTCCATTCTTTCATCATATACTGATGAAATTAGAGTAGCTTCTATTGATGAAGCTTATCTTAATTTAACTTCTGAAGTGGAAAATGAATATGATGGTGATCCTTTACCACTTGCTAAGCAAATGAAAACAGAAATCAATGAAGCAGAACAAATCAATAGTTCTATAGGAATTGGTCCGAATACAACTATAGCAAAAATAGCTACTGGAGAAGCAAAACCTGATGGTATCAAATTTGTTCCTCCTGAAAAAATAATAGATTTTTTAACACCTTTATCTGTAAGAAAAATGAGTGGTATCGGACCAAAAACCACAGAGAGTTTGAAAAGAAGACACGGAATCGAAACCATTGGGCAAATAATAGCAATAGGTGATGAAGTGGAAATACTAAGAAAGTTTGGGGATTTAGGGAAGTTCTTTTATCGAATTATTTCAGGAAAAGGACGAACCATCATTAATCCAATTAATACCTATGGAGCAAAATCCATTAGTAATGGTAGAACTTTCTGGGGACAGATGGATGATGGGGAACAAGTAACCCCAGAAAAAATCCTGCCTAAATTAATAGATAGTGTTCATGATCGATTAGTGAAAAAGAATTTCAAATACAAAACAATAACACTGGCAGTACGTTTACAAGATAATTTCCAAAACATTAATCGTAGTCGCTCATTTTTAGCAGCGAATGATGATAAAGAGCGCATTAAAACCACCATTTACGAAATTTTAGATGAAGTAAAACATGAACATAATAATGCCCCAATAAGAAAAGTTGCAGTTAGGGTTTCAAATTTTACAAAACAAGATCCTTTACAAAAAACCATTACAGAATATTTTCAATCATGATTTCTTTAGTTTTTTAATTCCATGACGTACTTTTACTGCTATTCCTTTTTGAAAGGCAAGCATATATTCTGCTGAAAGTTTTGCTCTACCAACTGCTAATAATTTATCTTCTTCAGAAACAATTACTACTTCGTCTTCTGGCAATATTTCTGGATCAACTTTTACTACATGTTTTGCGAAGACATTTCTTCCATCAGCAATAAACTCGCTAACATCAGATTGAACAACAACACGCCTTTTTGGCATTTTAGTATTATCAATAATTCTTTGTGCCCCTGCAAGACCTATGGAATATAGTCCATCTGTTGGTCTTATTGTTGCAAGACGTTCTCCCTCTAAAATTATCTCTCTTACTCGGTCAGTGTTTTTCGAAAACGTTACTAATATGTCATTTGGAGCTAAAATCTTGTCAAATTTCTTACCGAATTGATATTCTGCAACAACCTTGAGTTGTCGTAATGACCATGGGTCAGGCTTTTTCGCATCAACTTTCTTATTCAAAGATAATATCTCCAGTATTAATCGTAAGAATTTGTGTATTATATAATTTTGTACATTAGTTAATTTCAATATCTAAAACGATGTGTTCTACTCCTGGTGAATATTTTTTCACTCGTTTTCGAATCATTCTCG
>DAOVHJ010000134.1 GCA_030671945.1 Candidatus Heimdallarchaeota archaeon | reverse complement strand
TAATAGGCAGATTGAGATAAACAATTTCATTTGCTCGTTTCTCTATTTGTTCCAATTGGGTTCGGGTCAATGAATCATAATGAGTAATATCTAAGCGAGCTTTCTCGAGAGTTTTCTCATCTCCAGCTTGCCAAATATGTGGTCCGAGTACTTCTCTTGTAGCGGCATTAACGATATGAGTTCCAGTATGATGACTCATTAAGATCCTTCTTCGATGAGGATCAATAGTGCATCGAACTTTTGTTCTTTTAGTTGGCAAAGATTTTTCCAAAATGTGAATAATAATTGGACCCACTTTTCTTACTTCTTTTATTGCCACTCCATCTATTGTTCCCAAGTCATGTAGCTGCCCACCAGAGGTTGGGTAGAAACCTGTTTTCTTTAGAATTACGAAATTATCTTTTTGCCAAAGAATTTCTCCATCAAAAGTCATCATTTCATAATCAACAATTGTTTCGGGTAAATTATCTGGTAACTTTACATCAACTTTTGCTGCCAGTGTTTTGGCTATAGTAGTGCGTTCATGAATTTCTGCAAGTTTTGCATAAAAGTCATCAGGTATACGAATCTCTTTACCTAAATCTTTGGCAACTTCTACAACCATTTCCGGGACAATACCATTAGAATCATATAATTTCACAAGTTCTTCAGTTGAAATTGATCTGGAGGTTTTCAATTTCTTCTCAAGTATTTTTGCTCCCTTTTCTTTTGTTGATTTGTATCGCTTATATTCAATATCAATAACTTTCCTAATGATATCACCATGCTTGGTGTACCCTGGGAACAAATCTTTCAAATCAGCCATATGCCAATTGAAAATATCAAAGACGTCAATATCCCAATCGTTCTCTGCGATAATTGCCCAGGTTCTTCTGAGCAAAAATCTTAGATTATATCCTCCACCGACATTAGAGGGTAAAGCACCATCAGAGATAGCCCATAAAAGAGAGCGAGTGTGATCAATTATTGAATAGACAGATTTCATAGGTTGAATCTCACGTTTCAAATCATTTGGATCCATACCAAGTATTTTTGCAACATCAACCCAAACCTTAGCAACATCTGTTTCAGTATAATTTAATACTCCACTATATCGTGCATATTTCTTCCAAAAGTCTTTGTTGGGTTTAAGACCAACTTCTTTTAGTACTTTCGGAATAACTGTATCAAAATTCGCTTCATATTGTGTTGGAGTTCCATTTATCAACCAAGTTGAGCGACCGAGTCCGGCACCCATATCAATAACAGTAGTAGATAAATCGGTAAATGAACCATCTGGTTGGATTTCATAGGTCATGTAAACTTGATTACCAACTTCTAAACCTCTAACGAAGAATTCCAAAGAACTCCCAAGATTTCCACCTCCACCCCAAGCATCTTCGTGATAGACTATTTCACTTGGATGTAATCCTAGACCTGTTGTCAAATAATCATGAATATACTTTATTCCTTCGTCCATAAAATAGAGAAACTTCTTTGGTTTATTGAACACTAATTGTCCTACCATTACAAAGGATGTAAAATGTCGTCCTGATAAACCAACATTGTCTACATCATTGAATCTCAAACAAGGTTGTGGAATTAATACTGGATTTGCTGGTGGATCAACTTCCCCACTCACAACATGAGGTTGGAAACCATACACTGAAGCTTGAACGAATTCAGCATCATCTCTCCAACGAGCAACTATGGGATACCTTGGAATGACTGTATGAGCGTGTTTTTCAAAAATCGGAACCCAAGCTTTTAACCAAGTATCAGTATAATTATATTTTTTACTTGATGGAGGATTATCGATAAAATCATAGGGCAAAAGTCCCTTCTTCAATCGACATTCTGGCTCATCACAATAATCCCGTTCTTCCATAGTCCAAAATGCCTTTCCACAGAAAGTACAAATTCCTCTACTAAAACCAAGTTCTCTTAATGATTTAACTGGGTAAAATTTCTCTGGATTTGTTTTAGATTGTTTTGTAATCTGTTTTTTTAGTTGATTAATATCTATTGCCAAGGGATTCACGCGCTTCTGGATTATTGGATTACTCTTTTCTCTCGAACTAATGTTTTTAATATTTTCTCTTAAACTTTCTGATAATAAATTAGTAATTAATGCACTTTATTTGAGCGTTTAGTCTCAACAAAAATAAAATAAAATCCCCGATAAATCGGAGATAAGAAAAATACAAGTAAAACTATGATTTAGCTATTTTTGCTGTTCCGCCTGCTTTCTTTATTTTTTCTGTTGCAGAAGCAGAGAAGGATTGAGCAATAACTGTCATCTTTTTAGCTTTACCTTTACCTATAACTTTGGTAACACCCATCTTGGTTGTATCGATAGTAATATCTTTTCCAGTTTTCGTTGCATAGCCTTTCTTTACGAACTCGTCGATTTTCTCACTTATTTCGCCGATGTTTATCGCTTTGTGATGGGGAGATGCTCTTGGCGGTCTAACGAAACCTTGACTTCCGAACTTTCGTCCTTCTTTTATGGAGCGCATCCATTCATGACGGGTTGCACCAGCATTACCAACGCCACCTCTGCTACCAGCTTTCTTGTGACCTTTAGTGACTCCGTAACCATGATGCATGCTTCCTCTTTGTTTTCTTACTTTTCGTTTAAATCTTTGAACCATTATTATCCCTCACATTTCACATCATTCTTACAAGAAGAGCGTTGATCTTCTCGCCTCTGTAACCTAAGTCACCACCTCTGGTGATGGGGTTTTTGACACTTTTGAAACCTTTTCTGGGAGGATGTAATCTAAATATAGGTTTTAGACCATCAATATGACGCATGTCTGCTTTACCATCAAATACTGCTGTGATAAATGCAGCTTTGCTTTCAAATTTGTGTTCTTTCAAGAATTTAATGTCGATTTTCTTATTACCTCTGAGACGACCACGTTTATTAATCAAATCTGATAAAGTTTTTTTGTCGATTTCACCCCAGGTAACTACATCTTTTACTTTTTGTAGCATGCCTTTATGAGTGCCATCATCAGGAACAACAACAGCATGATTGGGTCGTGTAAGTCTTAGCAATTTAAGAGCATGTTTAATAGGTTTAGGTTGATCAACTGTGCCTCTGATTCTTACAACTGCTAGTAATCCGGTTTGCTTCTTTGACACTTTCTACACATCCTTGGTTTCTATCTACCCCAATCTCGAGGGGTCGTTAATTTATAGGTAGCTTTTAAAGCTTCAAATGTTGCTTTGGCAAAGTTTGGAGTTGTTCTAGTTTCTCCTCTTGTCTTTGTCCAGATATCAGTGATACCTGCGAGTTCAAAGACAATTTTTCCAACTTTTCCTGCTGCTAAACCTAATCCTTTTGGAGCTGGTTTGGCAATCACAACACAGTTTCCAGTTTTACCTCTGGTTTGGAAGGGAATACTATGAGGATCATGGCAGGAACATTCCCAGGAACCACATCCTCTTCTAATTGGGGATAAACGCAATTTGGCATCAGTTATCGCTTTACGAATAGCTGGGCCAATCTCCTTTGTTTTTGCTTCACCAATGCCTACAAAACCATTTCGGTTGCCTACTGCAACACAGGCCTTAAATCTTGATTTCTCACCAGCATCGGTCTGTCTTTGGACAAGATTGATGTTAATTACTTCATCTTCTAGGTTTGAAATTAGAGTATCTATAATTTGTTCCTCAGAAATCCTTAGTGATTGCTGGAAGATCTCATCTATTGAAGTAATTTCACCTTTTTGTACCATTCGACCGAGTTTTGTTTTTGGTTTCCATGAATGTAATTCAGACATTTTTTATCACTTCTTTGTTTTTGTACTTGTGGGTTTTTTTGTAGTGGAAGTGGGTTTCTTAGTAGTTGTAGCGGGTTTCTTTGCAGGAGTTGTAGTTTTCTTCGGAGTTGTTTTTGGTTTAGTTGTAGTTGGTTTCTTCTTCGGAGCAGTTTTTGCTTTGATTTTTGAAGCTTTATTCTTTTTGTTTCTTGATCCAAGTTTAGTCTTCATTGTACCAGATGCAGATTCTGCATCAATAGCTTTTATTACCGCTTTGAAGTATGTTGGTAGACTTTCTGGTTTTGCAGTTGTTTTCTTATAACCTGAAAATTGCTTGTCGTACTTCGCAGCACTTTTCTTCTTTAGTGCTACAGCATAATCTGCAATAGTCTTTCCAGTATAGCGATCTTCTGATGGGAAGATAGCCTTGTCATGAGGAACTTTTAATCCTGCATGAATAGCACCAGCAAGCATTGCTGAGATTCTAGTATCTTTACGACAAGTATTAATGCCAATATCAAGAATTGCATCTTTTACTCCTACTGCCTTAGCATATTTACCAGCAAGATAACCTGTTAAATAAGCTGAAGGAACATTACCAGTAGCACCTTTCCAGCCATACTTTTTAAGATGCTGGGAACTAGCGTCAACTAGTGTCTCATCACCAATTACTTTGGCTTGTATGATACTTACTCGTTCATGTTTGTTAGATCTTCTAACAACTAATCGATTCTTTCTTGATCTGAGTAGACGTTTTCGTCTATGGAAATTTGTTTTTCCTTCTCTTCTTCTTCTAAATTGAACGTGATAACTTGCACCTTTTGCCATCTAAATCACGTACTCCTTTGGACCTTCTTCGAGCTAGCAATACGAAGTTCACGCATAACGGCATCAACTTCTGGTAACTTTCGTTTAGACATTCTGTTATCTTGAATATACATTCGAAGATAATTTGCTGAACGAAACATTCCTCCTTTTGCTCGTAAATAGAGCAAACGATAGGTTGCTTTATCGATGAAGTTTTTATCTCGTAATACTTTCAGGTAAGCACGTTGCTTCCTTATTCGATTAATCCATTCTCTTCTTAAATCAGTTCGAGCAGCTTTTCGTCCTTTTCGACTACCATGCCCTCGTCTTTGTCCTTTTATTCTTTTGATGTGGAGTTCTCGGGCTCTACCTCGACTGATGCCTTGTATTTTTCTAGCTTTTATAGCACCACTATGAATTAATGCACGAATATCTCTTCTAGTAAGGGCCATTTGAACTTCGTCTGCAGCATCAGGATCAATGTAAACCCTATTGACTCCTATGCCTAGTATGTCTGCTGCAATGCTTCTTTGTGTTTTCAAATCAGTCATTTTTCATCATACCTCACTTTGATTTTTTAGTGGTAGCCTTTTTTGTTGTGGTTGATTTTTTACTAGAAGTGGATTTTGTTCCTGAAGATTTAGAACTTGATTTTTTCTTTGTTGTAGTTTTCTTAGGAGTAGTGGTAGTTTTCTTTCGAGGAGTTGGTTTTCCAGCAAGTTCTGCTTCTATTCTATCCAATTCTTCAATCTCCTTTTGAGTTAGGGAACTTTTAGAAGGTTTCTTCTTACGAGGAGCCTTGGCCTTTGGTTCTTTTTTGTCTTCCTCTTCAAGGAGTAATTCTTCAGAAATTTCTGAAATTGTGGCAAATGTTAATGCTTCTTCTGGACGATTAATGATTTTGATCTCTAGCTCATCGGCTTTGTTTGTAATTGCTACCTTTTTTCTGGTGCCGACAGTAGAGGCAATCCTAGCAACTTGAGTTTCTATATCGATTTTTTCTAAATCATAGGTGTTGTGAATTAAGACTTCAACTTTACCTGTTCTTGTTAGACCACGAGTAGCTTTAGGTCCCCTAAAACCAACTCTGACAATTGTTGGAATACCACGTTTATGATGTCTCATGGAATTATCGATACCCATAGGCTTGCGCCAACCGGATCGTTTTAACCGTTTGTATCTCCAACTTTCTTGTCTTCTGAATTTTGGTCGAGATTTACGAATTTTTTCTCGTACTCGTAATAATCTTTTGTCAACAGTCATCTTTCTTACAACTCCTAATCAATACCTACATATTGGGCTGATAACCAAATTCCATCCATAAACCTTCGAGGATCTTTGTGGAATTTCCCACGAAGTTTACAGATTTCTTGGATATTAGCTGATGTTTGGCCAACATGTTCTTTATTTATGCCAGTGATGATAACTTCATCACCATCAACTTTCACCTTAACATCATCACCTAAAATCCTAGCTTTTCGGGGATCTCGTTGCCCGTAAAGATTTTTGATAATGACTTCTTGTGGTTTAATATCTACTGTGATAGGAAAGTGAGAATATACAATAGTTAATTTGTAGGTATACCCTTGAGTAACTCCAGTGATCATATTTCTCACATGAGCAGCAATTGTACCTAACATTGCTAATTCTCTTTTTCTTGGAAAAGCTACAGACAATTTCAAGTCACCCTTGATGACTACCATTTTGATTGGTTCGCCTGTGAAATCTCTTTCCAAGAGACCCTTAGGTCCTTTAACAGTTACCTTCATATTTTTGAGTTCTAAGGTAACTCCTTCAGGAGCTTCTACAGTTTTTTCGGCTAAGACAGCTTTTGGCATTTCTTATTTCCCACCATTATTTAGTAGACAAACGCTAGGAGTCTTCCTCCTATGCCCAATGCTTTCGCATCTTCATGACTCATCACACCTTTTGGTGTAGAGACAATCAGAATTCCAAGGTCTCGTGCGGGAAGGAATTTTTCTTCCCAAGACTCGAATTCCTTATGCTTAACTGGAAAGCGTGGTTTTATTACCGCACATTTGTTAATCCTACCTAGCAATTGCACTTTGAAGATACCTGCTCGATCATCATCAATGAATTCGAATTCACCAATGTATCCTTTAGATATCATTACTTTAATTACAGATGAAATTAGCTTTGAGGCTGGTTTTAAGTAAACTTCACGTTTTCCTAAAACTTCTGCGTTTTGAATATTAGTCATTGCGTTTGCTAGTGTGTCTAATAAAGGCATATTTTGTCACCTTCTTCCTTTACCAAAGAGGATTTTATCCCCCGTGGCCTCCATATCTTTTGAAACCGACTGTGGTGGCTACTTCTCTGAAGCAGCGTCTACAAAGATTTAACCCGTGTCTACGAATAAGACCTTCTCGAGCACCACAACGAGTGCATTGACGGGAGCCTTTACCATATTTGACAACTTT
>DAOVHJ010000120.1 GCA_030671945.1 Candidatus Heimdallarchaeota archaeon | reverse complement strand
GCTGAACCAATTCTTTTCTCTCTCTTATCATCAACTTCAAAATATGTTTCTAAAATTAGTTCTTGTTGAATATCACAGAATAATGGCCTATTATTCACTATTTTTCTCTTTACTTTAGAAATTTTAGGATCGGATGGTGCCAATCTACCAAATGTGTACTCATCTCCTCTGTCACCATAGTCTTCGAAACAATGTTGTTGTTCATAAAGTGTATTTGTTGTTTTATCTAAAATATCAAAAGTTCCATTTTTATTGAAGGTAATCTTGTAAAATTGATTTGTTATTGTGTTTTTGCTTACTTCAAATTGCGGATATACTTCTTTTCTAGTTACTTTTTCTTTTAATTGTAACTTGTTAAAACTCCAAGCTTTCAAAGGTAAAAGAGAAATGAAGGATTGTTCGGATCCGAATGTTACTTTTATGTGATACTGATGATATTTCTTGCTATCAAGCATTTCATATGCTTGCTCAATCATCTCTTGAGGATTAAATTCACCTATTGGTTCTTCTCCACAAATAATCGTGATATTACAAGTTTTCGGATCAGAACTTTCAGAGATGAAAGCTTCATTAATATAAATGTCCATTAATTTTCTCCCAGGAAGCATTTTTAATCCTGTTCTAATCATGTATGGCTTCATTGTACCCTCAAAGAATATTCTCTCGGTTGATTTCAAAGGTTGGATTTCAAACTCATTACCAAACTGATCTTCAACAGCTTTTATTTCGTGCTTTGCTGAAATGCTGAACTCAACGAGATTAGGAATTTCAGAGCTGTTTGTTGGGTTAAAAGCAAGTAAAGATGATTCTTTGCTATCTTTTCTATTTTTATGAATGTGTTCAATTGCTTCACTTATTTGATTATTAGCAATATCCTCTGCCCAATAATATCTGGCTTTCATTTCTTCATGTGTCTGATCAACGGAACAACCGCAAATCGAATCATGAGGTTGGTTTTTCAATAACCATTTCCATGCTAAATTCAGATAGGAGACAGGATAATCCAGTTGTTTTTGTAAGTGTAAGTATGTATGAATTGGTTCTACGAAATGAACAAGTAAATCCTCAATTTTGTTATCCCATTGTTTAATCCACATTCTTGCAGAATAAGTATCTTGCAAAAGTGGTGCTCGAACAGAGGATCGAAATTCTCCGGAGTAAATTGGTGCTGGATAATTTTCTTTCACCATTCTCTGTTTCAATTGCTGAAGATATTCATTTAACAAAGAAATTTTGATCCTTGAGTTCTCAATAGTGATTTTTGGAACCAAGTCTATCAGAAGATCTTGAGGTAGTGTATGGTCTGTGCCATTCATTAGTAAATATGTGTTAATAGGAGAGAATGGTTTCAAATTTTCCACTTTTTGTTTAATAGCTTCTTCTAATTCTGTTAATGTTTCTGGTAACGAAGCTGCATTACCATATCCAAAAGGCATGTAATTACATAAAATGCTAGTTTTTGCATTCTGATGACTCTTCCAGATAAAAGGAACAGTAGTTATTTCTGGACCAACACCTCTCCAAATCATAGTTGCATCAAAAGAGGTTAAATCTGCTAAGAGCTGCGGAATAGCTCTTGTGTGTCCAAATTGATCTGGTAAATAACCAATATTCATAAGCGGGATTTCAAATTCATTCGCTAAATCTATGCTTATCTCAAGGTTACGTACTAAACTCTCTTGTCCAACCAACCATTCATCTGGCCGTATATACCAAGGACCAACATCAACTTTGCCTTTCCTGATACTGGTTAACAATTCCTCTTTTCTTTCAGGTCGAATCTCAAAGTAGTCTTCCAATATTATCGTTTGCCCATCTAGCATGAAATTGTAATCTTTTTTTGAGAGACTCTCGAGTAATTTATCTATTAAATGGACGAGTTGTGTTCGAAAAGATTGGAATGGTAGGTACCACTCACGATCCCAATGTGTAGACGGCACAATGAAAATTGTATCTTTATTTTCCTCAGACAAATCCTAACCTCATTTCATTACTTCTGGTACATGTTCCTTAATGTATTCCATTGAATCTAGAGCTTCTTGTAATGTAAGCTCAAAAACTAATGGTCCTTTGAATTTTTTCTTATGTAATTTTAAAAGCAATTCTTTAACAGGTAAATCATGTTTTCCAAGTGACTTATGATCAATTCTAGGAGAAGCTCCATCATGCAAGTGTAATTCAGCAATCCTATCGAAATATTTCTCAACGAAATCTAAAACACTAATATCTCCGGAAAAACCAGCTAAGAGATGTCCTGTATCAAGACAGATACTTAATCCAAGTTCTTCAATTATTGGTTCCATTGATTCAAATGGAAATTCAATGTTCTCTACTGCTATTTTTTCTGGGGGAACATCTACTTTGTCAAGAAGTTTACGAATTGAATCCTCAGTATATGTGCAGAATTGATTAAGAATTAATCCTTTTGCGAATTCTGGGAAATCTATGTTCAGAAATTCCACCGTCAATGCTCCGGTTGGATGTAACACCCAACACGTTGGATCTAAAGGTTTAGTTAATTCAATGCACTCAGCGAAAGCTGCTACAGAACCATCTCTAATCTGCTCTGAAAATGCTGCTGGTTCCATCGCCCACAAGGGTAAATGAATGGAATAAGTAATGCTTTCTTTCTCCTTGAATTCCACCAATTCCGCGATCTTTTCTGGGGTGAGAATTCCTGGAAGAACATATGGTAGATCTCCAGTGATTTCTATATGTTTAAATCCCGCTTCAACGGAATTTTTCATCACATCTATATAATTTAGATTAGCAAGATCTACTTTTCCATCCATTATTAGACCAAATAAATCAGTGAAATCAAATGGTCTGTTTCCGAATAATAATGCCACTTCAGCCACCTTCGGATTGTATTTGATCTTGTATTGATTCTTTAGTAATCGATTCAACAATCTCCGTTCCATTTTTCTTCATAAATGGATCGAAATTACCTAAAAGAATAATGAATATTGAAGCAACTATGAAAATAGCAGCAATAGGTCCTAGTAGGTAGAGTCTAAACGTAAACAATTCATTATTCAAAAATCCAACAAGTAGCAATGCAATTGCTTGGAATATATTTAGTGGTATGGAATTAAATCCAGTGTACATACCAGCTCGAGATTCTTTAGTTTCTCTTTCATCTTTGTCAGCAATATCTGCAATTATTGCATATGGGAATAAGAATGGACCAGATAATCCTACACCTAAAAGGAATGCCCATAAATATCCAATATATTCGAAGGTTAATGTTCCTATAGGAATTACTTTGAAGATTAATGAAAATGGAAGTACTGCTCCTAAGAAGAGAAAACTGATGATAATTGACCATTTCTTACCAATTTTCTTAGAGACTGGTATCCAAAATAGAAAACAAAGCATTATTGTTCCAAATACCAGTAAACCAAAAACAACCGTTCGAATGAAATCAGTAAACATGAGTATATCCGTTGCAAAATCCAGCACTAAGGCTGTTATCAGCGTTAGCCCCATTGAATATAATCCTTGAGCCATAAACCAAATGATATAATTCCGATTCGTTAGTACCACTTTGAATTCTCTCAGAATATTTCTTTGTTTTCTTTCCACCTTTTTTTCCTTGATCATTAATAATGCTGGTAGGAAGAATAAAACTTCAATAACAGCAAAAGCCACAATTGCAACAATCATTATCGTACTTGATGTCCCTGACAATGCTTCCCCTGATTCTAATCCAAGTAAGGATGGCATCATAAAGACGAAACCAAAACCCAATAAATTAGCGAATAGGTTTGTGAAATTCTGAATCCCCGACACACCAACTCTATCATCTTCAGTGGTTACTTCTGCCATCCATGATTGATATGGTGTTAGAAGATACCCGTAAAAGAGGTTAAACATAGAATTCCATATTAAATACCAAGCGAAAACTGACCAGGTACTCCCAGGTGTTATAAACAAATGCGGGATAAATATCATGACAAAAGATAGAGCTAACATTGGTGCTCCTGTCCAGATGAAAAATTTCCTTCTATTTACTTTATTTCCCGGAATTATATCTGATATGTAACCAAAAATAAAACTAGAAAAGGCAATTACTATTTTACCAATTGCTGCGGCAGCAGAATTCAAATAAGGATAACCTGCTAGTCCGAAGACATTATCATAAATCCAAATTGCTGCTAAAGTTGTTACACTCATGAATATACTGGTTCCAAAACGACAAATGCCATATGCCGCTTTTTGACCTGGTTTTAGAATTGCCATTCTTTTCACTCAGTAGTAATTAATAGATACAAATCTAAGGATGAATTTCCTTTTAAGAATTACTCGTGAGAAAAAGAGGATTCATTAGGAATTTTTTATCACAAAGCTATAGAAAAACAAGGAAAGAGTTTTAGTTTGTATTCCGAGTTATTCTTTGCCAAAGGAGATAAAGATATGAGCAATTTCGTAGAGGAAACTGATTACTTTGATTCTTATGATGGATTAAAATTATTTTATCGTACATGGAAACCAACCAAAGTAAAAGAGAATTACATCTTTGTAGGTATTCATGGGGCATGTGTTCACAGTAGTAATATGCAGAATTTAGGTGAATTTTTTTCAAACAAAGGATATCCAGTCTATGCATATGATAGAAGGAGTTTTGGTCATTGTGAAGAAAAAATGAGAGGTTATATTGATAGTTACAAAACTTATGTAAAAGATACCATTTCATTCATAAAATTCCTTAAAGAAAAAGTAAAACCAAAGAAAATATTCCTTATAGGACATAGTAATGGCGGAACAATTAGTTCAATAGTTGCTGCTGAAAATCCTGATTTGATTGATTCATTAGTTTTATCTGCACCAGCTTATAGACTAAAATCAAAGGATCTTCTTTCGCCTTTTAGAAAGCCTTTAGGTTTGGTTTTAGGAATAATAATTCCAAAAATGAAAACTCCCAATTTTTTGAAACCTGAGGAACTCGCTCGAGATCCACAAATGGCTAAAATAAGAGAAGGTGATCCATTGTATGTCTCAAAAATTACTGCTCGCTGGGTAAGAGAGATATTCTTATGTCAAAAACAGGCAACTAAAAGTATCCAACAAGTCTCAATTCCTACACTATTCCTAATTCCAGGCAATGACATGGAAATCAGCAGTAAATTCTCCTTGAAATTATTTGAAAAATTAAAAGAAAAAGATTATATGAAATTAAAATACTACAAAGATAATTACCACGAGAATTTCAATGATTTACCTGAGAGTCGATTAATAGTTTTTAATGACATTTCCGAATTCTTAAAACTTGATTAATTCAAAACTCTATCTTAGTGGATTCTTTGAACATAAATAAGCATCATAAGCTTCAGGTTTAGTGAAACCAAGTTTTAAAGCAAATCTAGCTGAAATTTCATTGTCTGCATCCCAATAAGGAGTTATTCCCTTTTCAAGACTTTCTTTTATTAGAGTAGCAGCTGCTGCTGAAGCAAGACCTTTACGTCTGTAAATTGGATTTGGATCTGTCATAGCTTGTAATTCGAATTCATTATCATAAATTGGCATTGCTGATCCCGCTATACTAATGATAAAATCACTTTCAGTAATACAGTATGCTAATCCCCTTTCAACAAAATCCTCTTGTGATTTATAAAATGGAAGAAAAGCGGGGGCCAGTTTTGGATTTATTTTTCTTACAATATCAATGTCTACTTTTTGTAGTTTATATCCATCTGGTAATTTCTTCTCGAGTATTTCCTCTGCTCTTTCAATAGATAATTTTTCAGAGGAGAATTTGGTTCTTGGATAGGGAGCTAAGACCAGTTTGTCTTTAGCAAATTGGTACCAATCACAGTCTGGGAAATGAATTAACCGATTTTCAATAACACATTTCAAAAGATCCAATGCCATTTCGCTATTACTATCCCCTCCTATAACTTCATAGACTTTGTATGATATTAAAGCAACACTTGGTTCCTCAATATTATCAACAAAAATATCCCCTTCTCCTTCTTTTAGGACAGTTTTAATCAAAATTGATAGATATTTATGTTTAGAAAATAATGGTATCAATTTATGATGGTCACTCTTGGGATACTCAACAATCATGAAAATTCATCTACTGGTTCCTTATTCACAAGATAATTCTTCGTCAAACCAGTTTAAATATGCTTTTTTATTCTTGTTTAACTATTATGGGTTTTTACTGTATAAGATAATATTTTTACCAATTTTTCTTCTCAGCTTCTCGAGATTTCACTTTATCCTCTGGATGAGCAACTAGAGAAACTGTTTCACCATACTTAGATGAGGATTTTCTTTCTCGAAATGTAACTAAAATCGGTATTCTCAGAGCCGCCCCAGATAAAACACCTGTTCCTTGCTCGAGATATGGGAGCAATCCAATATATCTTTCAGCAAAACCAGCGAGAATATCCTTCGCAACAAGAAGATCTGATTGCTCTGTTATTCGTAGAATTAATTTTGAATTGCATTGAGAAAGAATGTCTCGGTCAAGCCCACTTGGTCTTTGACTTACAATCCCTAATCCTGCCCCCATTTTCCTTCCTTCTCTTGCGAACCATTCTATAGCTCGTTTTGTGGGTGATTCTCCGATTGGGATAAATCGATGTGCTTCCTCAATTAAGAGAAATGCCCGTTGGATTTCTTTTCGTTCCATAGTCCTTCGCAAACGATTCAAATAACTCGAGACGAAGATTCTTCGAGCTCGTTCATCTAAGAAAGGCTGACTAACATCTAGAATCGTAATGACTTCCGGTCCAAAGTGACTTATAACACTCGCTAGTGTTGACATATCCCTACTTTTCTCACTTGTCTCTATTCTTTTGTAATTCTTATCAAATTCCTGGATGATTGAACCTGTTAGATGGCAAATTGAACCGCTTAAATCAGTAAAGAAACCCATCTTTCTAAAAACTTCAAGCTTTCTAATAATTGGTCTTCGACTAGCTCCATCAATGATATTATTCTCTAAACCAAAACCAAGGAAACCATCAATGTCGTAGCAGACTGCAGAACCAAATGTATCCCGAATAGCATACCAGGTATTTTCTATTTTTTCTTTCTGTGTAAATGTTAGATCATACATAAAACCAAACATTTCAGAAGTGGTGATTTCTGAGAATAACATAGTTACAGGTTCAAGCTTGATGTTTACATCAAATTTCTTCGCTAGTTTACTCATTAATTCAAAATATCTTGGAGGATATTTATTCGGATAAAGCACGTGAACGAAGTATTTTGGTAAGGATGCAGTGCCTTTTGGTCCTGCGGTATGTGAAAGGCCCCAGTACTCTCCATGTGGATCAACAATCAGAGTTGGTAGTCCAAATTCTGCGAGTTCTTCAATTATCACTCCTGCTGCATAGGATTTACCGCTTCCTCTAGAACCAAAAATTGCCAATCCATCAGAACCAAGGATGTTTGGATTTAATTTTACCTTTATTTCTCCTGAATGTTCTGCGAATAATCCTACGTTCATTACTCCACGTTTTTTGCCAAATACTGCTAATTCCAATAAATCGTCCCTACATTCGAAAACCATAGATCCCGG
>DAOVHJ010000158.1 GCA_030671945.1 Candidatus Heimdallarchaeota archaeon | reverse complement strand
CCCCAAGATTGTTTTGATGAGAATTATCTTTTATTAACACAAGAAATTTTTATTAAAAAAATAGCGATGACTCTATATTAATTTTATAAGAAAATTATACTTTTTAATTATTATTAAATTTCGATTACAACACATTTTACAATCTCCCTTTTTCCACAATTTGTGTTGGTTTTTTTTCGTCCAGTATTTCTTTATAGAAGCAATTCTCAATAATATGAGAATGCTTAATTATTTGTATTCTTGAACATTGGTGGTAAGATGGCAATGAAAAACAAGTTTTATAAAATTACATTTTGTGTTTATATCTTATTCTTGTTTGGGTTTTCAGGAATCAATCGCTTTAATTTTGTTTCAGCTAATTCCACAGATTTACCTCCTCCAAGATATGGGCATGCAATGGTCTTTGATTCCAATAACAATCAAACCATCCTCTTTGGTGGATATAATGAAGATATTAGTCTTGATGAATTAAGTACCACTTGGATTTTTTCTAGTGTAAACCTCTCTTGGACGGAAATTGATTCTGAACAAGCTCCTGACACTCGATTTGATCATAGTATGGTTTACAATTCAAATTCAGGTAAGACACTTCTTTTTGGAGGTATTTCTACTCAGATTATCTCTCGTGTTAATGATACTTGGGAATTCGATCCCAATACCAACAATTGGACTGAATTGCACCCTAGTTCTGCTCCTTCCCCTCGGAGTGGTCATGCTATGTATTTTGATAAGAATTTCAATGAAGTAATATTACAAGGTGGTTCTGAGTACAATGAAGTCTATGGTGACACTTGGATTTATAATTGTTCAGCAAATACCTGGCATCAAGTTTTCCCTATAACTCAACCAGGTTTGAAATACGGTCATTCATCTGTTTATGATGAGGAACAGCAAGTTGGTGTCTTTTATGGTGGAAGATTTGGTAATGGTCTTCAAGTAGATGAAACTTGGTTCTTTAATCGTTCCTCCCTCAATTGGGTTCGACAACATCCACCACTTTCTCCAATAAGGAGATACTTTACTAGTATGGTTTACAATCCATATTTAGCTGAAATAATGATGTTTGGTGGGGATTATGAACAAAATCCTTTGCGAGCAGTTGATGACACATGGATATTTGATACCTCATCTGTTCTTTGGTCTACAATCTATCCGGAAGTTAAACCTATACCTCGAGCCCATCATAGTATGGTTTTTGATACCTATTTGAATAAAGCATTATTATTTGGTGGTGTTGGTGAGGATTATTCTCAAGTGTTTGGTGATATTTGGTTTTATGATTTCATTACTATGAATTGGAGCGAGGATTTCTCGTCTTCCACAGCAAACACCTCATTATGGATTTTGTTTGTGAGTTTAGGGGGAATTCTTGTGTTAGTAAACAAGATCAAAAACAGAAAAATTAGAAAGGAGAAGCATATGCATTAATTCTCTCCTTTCATCCTTACAATAACTTCTTTTTTCTACGATAGGAACTGGTGTGTCCTAGACCAGCTTAAATTCCAATTATTGTTTTTTAGAAATAAAGAGAAAAGTAAATATAAAAACTAGTTACAGAATTTAGTATGAAGGAATTACTGAACGATTTAGACTTAACCACAACAAAAGTTGAAAATGGAATTGGCCAAAAATTAGACCAATATCTGACAAGATTGGAAGCCTTCGGATTTTCAGGTGCAATGCATGTGAGTATCAAAAATAGATTAGTTTTGAATAAAGGTTATGGCTATGCAAATAGGGAGAAAAAAATTCAAAATTCACCAGAAATATTTTACTTAATTAGTTCGATTTCCAAGCATTTCACATCTATTGCTATTTTACAATTAGAAATGCAAGATAAATTACGTGTCAGTGATATTATAGCAAAACACCTTCCAGGAGTTCCAAAAGATAAGGAAAGAATCACATTACATCACCTAATGACCCATACTTCAGGATTACAAGATATGCACACTGAAGGTGATGATTTTGTTAAGATGAGTATAGATGAAGCAATAGAGACTATTTTAGGAATGGATTTGCTGTGGGAACCTGATAATAGATTCTCCTACTCAAATGCTGGTTATGTTTTATTGGCAGCTATTGTTGAGTTAGTATCAGGAATATCCTTTGTAGATTATATTAAAGAAAATCTTTTCAAAAATGCTGAAATGGAGAATAGTTGTTTTTACAGAGATGAAATGCTCAAAGAAGATAATGTTTCGCATGGATACAACGATGGAATTAATGAGGGTTCACTTTTTTCTGTTTATGGTCCAACTTGGGCTCTTTTGGGTGCAGGAGGAGTAGTTTCTACTCTTGGAGATATGTATAAATGGATTCAAGCTTTAAACTCGAATATTCTGTTGTCGGATGAAGCTAAAAAGAAATTACTCACTCCATATGTTAATGATTACGGTTATGGCTTAGATATAACTAAATCTGAAACAGGTACGATTCAAATAAGACATACTGGATCCAATTCCTTAGGTTTTAGCTCAAACATGCTATGGTGGCCTCAAGAAGAAATTTTTGTTATGGTTTTTTTCAATCAAAGTTTCAATATGATTCCAATGGTAGATTTTTTGGGAAATAAAGTAACTAAACCAATCTTCTCTGATGATTACATTATTCCCCCTGTAGTAAAGGAATTTGACATATGTAATGCAAAAGACTATGTTGGTCAATATAAATTAGATAAAGAAAACGAATTTTTAGTTGAATTCAAAAATGAAAGGTTATACATTACTCCTAATGGTCCCTTATTCTTCCACATTCTAACTAATTCACTTGCATCTGATTTTTCTGAAAATGAAATACTACATAAAAAGACAGATGAGACAATGAAGACTCTCCTTGATGGTGATCAAAGTTCAGATCCTATATCAAGCTCAATTGCTATACCTATGATGCCTGTTAATTTTGATGATTTTAGAGCTATTCATTTTGGGTTTGAGACATTAACCAATATTAAATTTATTAGAAATGATAGAAAAGAAATTACCGAATTGGAAATTCATTCTGATAGTAATAAACTAAGAGCAATGAAAACTAAATGATAATCTCTATTATTTGAGAAATAATTATTGTCAATAGATTTCATTTTTTAATTTTCTTAATTTTAGTTTGTTTAGAAAGAAGTATAAATGGTATCTTCGTTTATCAAACATTATAATTTGTATTAAAAATTGATGGTTGTCAAAATGAGGAAAATCATTACTTTTTATCTTTCAGCATCAATGTTTTTAAAAAAACTATTATGGCGATCAATGCATCGATTCATTATCAGAAAATACGATGGATCTGAATTAGTTTTCTTGAATTATGGTTATGAGTATTTAGATTCCAAGCACGAATCTCTGAAATTAGAGGCTAATGATGAAAAGGAAAGATATTGTTTACAGTTATATCACTCAACAGTAGCAGATGTTGCCCTTGAAAACAAAGATGTTCTCGAAGTTGGCTGTGGACGTGGTGGTGGAGCTTCGTATATTACTCGTTATTTCAAACCAACCTCCTATATTGGCTTAGACATGTCTAAGGATGTTATTAAATTTAATACTAAATTTCACAAAGTACCTGGTCTTTCTTTTGTGGAGGGGAATGCTCAGAAGCTTCCTTTTGAAGATCAATCATTTGATGCGATAGTTAATGTCGAATCTTCAAGAAGTTACAATGATATGGATGCCTTCATATCTGAGGTTCATCGTGTTCTTCGACCTAACGGACATCTTTTGTTTGCTGATATACGAACAGAAGAAGAAAATGAGCAGTTACGAGAGCGATTCAAGAGTGTTGGATTACAGGTTAGAAAAGAAGTCAATATCATACAGAATGTTGTCATAGCTCTAGATTTGGATTCGGAAAGACGATGTGAACTCATAAAGAAGAAAACACCTAAAATGTTTCATGGGTTGGCAGAGGAATTTTCAAGCACTAAAGAATCACAGAGATATGCAGAGTTTGCTGATGGCACTATGATTTATTTCCAATATGTCCTACAAAAAGAAGAATGATTATTTTCTCTCAATAGCTTTCACTAATCTTTTCATTATAGTCTCTGCATAAGAAGCAATTTCCTTTTGTGAATATTTTGTTTTTGTATAATGGAAATAAAAATGCATCTCACTTCTAAGAGTGTAAAATAAAACAATGAATGTATCAAGAAAATTTGTTGTTCCTCCGAAGAACATTTCGATGGTGGGAAATTTGTCTAATCCAATATCTTGTATGAGTTTATCTAATAGTCCTAAATTATCAACTGAAAAGGGATTTTTCTTAGTAACGATCTCAATATAATATGTTCCAAGTTTACGTAAGAATTTCAAAGAGATTGCTTTGGATAATAATTTATGTACAAAGAAGAGCTTTCTATCTCGTAAACTTCTCTTTAATCTTACTTGTAATCTTCGTGCGTTTTGCCAAAAATTGAGTGATTTTCGGTATTTCTTCTTGTAAACTGCAACACTGGAGTAAAAACCAAATGATTCGCCTATTTGTTGATTCAGTCTTCTCCGTAAATTAACCGGACTACCCATAATTGGATGTTCTTGTGAAAATGCCGTGCTTATAGCACTATGCACAGAGACTTTCTCTTTTTTACATCTCTTCAATAATTCTGCAGTCTGATTTTTAGTGAGTTTACAGAAGTGAATCTCCAAGTCATCATCCTTTATATTGACTTCAGCTGGTTTCCGTTTTCCTATAAACACATATCGAAGAAGATTATAGATTCTCAGTAAAGCATATACTGTGCGTGCGAAAAATGATGTTTTTGGTATCATTTTTCTTACTTTTGGAGTGAAAATATCAACATCCTTTTTCGGAAAATCAAGTGGTATTATTTCTTCCTCTGGATTCACCATATGTTTTATCATATCTCGAAACAAGTACACCATTGAGAAACCATCAGAAATAGTGTGGAGTGCACAGATTATAATTTCAGTAATTTCAGGAGAAGAGATTACTGTAATTCTGATTAAAGGTAGTTTCTCATTCTCAAAATCAAACGGCATAGAAAGTTGTCTGTGAAATTCATGTAAGGCTTGAGAATCATCTATTCTTTTAATTTCTGTAACTGGTATTGTTCCAACGCCTTCAGATGTAAACCAAGGACGATTATTTTCATCAGATATAATTCTTACTCGTAACAATGGGTGCCTTCTCTGTAACTTGCTAAGTGTAGATTCAAGTAGTTTTATCTCTACACTTCCTTTTATCCTTAGCATGACAGCAATATTGAATGGTTGTCCTACAGCCAGGCAAAAAAACTCTAAATCGTTTAATTCTCTCAGCAATTTTCTTCAATTGAATAATTGATATGTCTTTTTTATAGTTATAGTATGAAATTAGAAAACCAATAATTTCTTATTGTTGTATTCGTAATAATTTTGAAGGATTGAAAATGGATACCAAAAAATTAGAGGAATTTTTAAAAGAAAAACTAGTAGCAGAAGTTGATGATGAATTTAGTAGTAGTTTCACAGAAAAGAGTCCTGTAACTTGTGAAATGACTGAAGTAACGGTTGGTAAATGGTTGTGTCTTAAGGCATTGATAAATTATACTGGTACAACAATGGATCAAACTACTGATCGTGCCTCAGGTGATCCTGAAGATGTTCATGCATGGTATAATTGGATTGGTTTGCCTGAAAATGCTCCTGAAAAAGTTGCTCATCCCGATGAGCTCGATAGTTGGGCGTTACTCTCAACATATTATCGACTTACATTTCGTGATGTTCAATACCCTGCTCCTTTCGGGCATCATGAAGGTCGCACAGTGAAAACATTCACTGAAGATGGGAAAGGTGTAATGCTTGTGGTCAAAGAAAGAAGATTCCAAGATGTTTCACCAGCATCAATGTGTATAACAGAAGCTTTTGACATGAATGAAATAGAAAAGAAGAAGAAAAAAGAGTAAATTATTTTTTCTTTCTTTTTTTAGATTCATAGTAGTAATCCAATGTTTGCTGTAAACTCTCTTCTAATTCTGTTGGTGGTTCGTAACCGACTTCTGTTGTAATTCTAGTATTTACAAAAGCTAAATCTTTACGCATAACATTAATCCGATAAAAATTCAATGGAGGAGATTTCTTAATTCGCAGTAATTTGTAGAATCCTACCATTGCAGCAGTAACTGGTACTACAAATGCAAAGGGTATACTTAATTTTGTTACTTTCCTTCCTATAACCTGCTCCCATTTTTCTACCCATTCTCTCCAAGTCATGTTACCATCGATGATATTGTAAACTCCATTTATTTTTGATGTCTGGATTAATTGGTTAATTCCATAACAGAGATTATCAACATAAACATATGAAACTAATCGTTTCCCTCTATTTATAAAAGCGAATTTTCCTGAACTAATGATATCAAGAGCTTGAATGAATGAATTCGTATCATATCGTCCATAAATAATGAAACCTGGACGAATAATAGCACCATCTGCTTCT
>DAOVHJ010000211.1 GCA_030671945.1 Candidatus Heimdallarchaeota archaeon | reverse complement strand
GTTGCGGTGGTAGGACTTTCCTTTACTATTGTTATTTCAGTTACAGGTTTATGATATCCAGCTTTTATTCGATCATAATACATTTTCAAACGTTGAATGCCATGTGAGGTTATTCCACGAAAGTCTGAGACAATTAGGATCTCAGCGCATATTTCTGCATCCTTTTCTGGGACACCAAGTCCCATGAAAACATCTTTCATAAAATTCTCAAGTAGTTTTGCATCAACTTTTACTTCATCTTTTCCCATCTTTCATTTCACCAAAGGGTTTGTTTTTCTTGTTTTACTACTCAATACTTATTTTTTAATTTGTTTGAGTAGAGGTTTTATTAACATTCTATGCATACTTCTTTGATAGATATTTGTGTGTTTTTAAAACATCAGTGAATGATTTTTTAATAACATACCACAAGTAATTATTACTTAAGATTTGGATGGACAATATTGGTTAATTACCTCTGCATTTCTGAAAAACCAACCGCAGCTAAGCGTCTCGCTACTGCGCTTGATCAGCAAGGCAAACCAAAGAAACTTCCAAATCCTAGAAACTTAGCAAAAGTTCCAGTTTATGAATGCCGAAGAAATGGGGATACTATTATTGTTATCCCTGCTTTAGGTCATCTTTTCTCTACAGTCGAAGACTCCTCGAGAGGGTGGCATTATCCTGCCTTTAGTTATAAATGGGTCCCATCCTATATTGCTAACCCAAAACATGGCTCAAGACCATTTATTGCAGCTTTCAAGAAGTATGGGAAAGACGTTGATGAAGTAATTGTTGCGACAGATTTCGACCTCGAAGGTGAAGTGATTGGTGCTTCTATTGCAAAATTCGCTTGTGATAGGCAATTAACTGATGTTAAGCGAATGAAATTCTCCACTCTTACAAAGGAGGATATAGTTGATTCTTATGAGAATCTCCAACCCACTGTTGATATTAATCTAGCAAATGCTGGTTTTGCCCGACATGAAATTGATTGGTTGTATGGGATTAATCTTACTCGAGCATTAACTCTCTCAATTAAACACTCGACTGGGAGATACAAATTGGTTACGACAGGGAGAGTCCAAGGTCCTACTTTGAAATTTGTAGCAGATAGGGAAAGAGATATCCAAACTTTTGTACCTATACCTCGTTGGGTAATTGATGCTAAAATCATTCTTGAAGGGGAAGAAATCCCATTAGAGTTTAATAAGAAATTTGTTCCTACCTTTGCAGAAGCAGAAAAAATAGTTTCCGATGTATTAGATAAAGATGGGGTAGTTAGTAAAATTAGTAGTAGAGAATTTAGTCAGAATCCTCCTTTACCCTTTAATTTAGGATCTTTGCAATCAGAAGCATATCGATATTTTGGTTATTCTCCAAGCAGAACTTTACGAGCAGCAGAGTCATTATACTTGAGTGCACTAATTTCTTACCCACGAACTAGCAGTCAACAATTCCCCGGATCAATAAATCTTAAAGCAATTCTAAAAGATCTAACCAAAAATGATTTGTTCAAAACAAGAGCGAATAAACTACTAACAATCCCCAAACTTAAACCAACAAAAGGAAAGAAGAAAGATCCTGCTCATCCACCAATTCATCCAACAGGCAAAAAAGCACCTGCGAGTCTTGGTGGTGATGCAAATAATATTTACAAATTAATTACTTGTCGTTTTCTAGCTATTTTTGGTCCACCAGCTGTAAAGAAAAGTCTTCGTCTTGACATTGAAGTTAATAAACAGATTTTCTTCTTGCGAGGAATGAAGGTTTTGAAAAAGGGTTGGCTGGAGTACTATGCTCCTTTTGGTAAAGTAGACGAAATCGAATTACCAGATCTTGCCAAGGGAGATAAGGTTAATATCTCAAGTATTGTTCATAAGCAAAGCTACACCCAACCTCCTGCTCGGTATAATCCGAATTCACTTTTGAAGAAAATGGAGGAGGAAGAACTCGGAACTAAAGCTACTAGAGCGAGTATAATAGATATTCTTTATTCTCGAGGTTATATTGAAGATGATAGTATTAATGCAACTGATTTGGGGTTCGCTGTCATTGATACTTTAGAGAAGAACTGCCCAGATATTATCTCAGTAGAACTAACTAGAAACCTGGAAAAAGAAATGGAAAGCATTACTACTGGGGATAAAAGAAGAGAAATTGTATTAATGGAATCAATAAAGCAATTGAAGAAAATACTCGAGAGCTTCTATGAAAAGGAAAAAATAATTGGAGTAACATTGCAAGAGCAAGTTCAAAACCTGAAACAAAGACAGCGAATGCTTGGTCTATGTCCTGTCTGTAAACAAGGTGATTTGATTATTACTCGTTCTATTAGAACGAAGAAGCGATTCGTGGGTTGCACAGGATATTACAAGAAACTCTGTTCTTGGAGTGCACCTATTCCTCAAGCGGGGTACGCTTCCCCTACTAAAAATACTTGTAAGCATTGTGGCTTCCCAATGTTAACAATTCGTAAGAAAGGTAAACGTCCGTATACTATCTGTCCTAACTGGCTTAATTGTTCAGGCACCCCAAAGGAAGTGTTAGATAATTATCAAAATAACAAAGCAGAAGCTTTGGAAAGCGTAATTGAGGATTCGGAGGAATAAGAAAATGGCTCAGTGTCTTGTGTGCAAATCAACTATTGAGAAAGGACAGTATTGTGATGCCCATCTTATTGCGAAGAAGAATCTTGAAGAAAAATACAAAGATTGGCAAACCGCTTTTGGAAAACTTAGTTGGAAAGATTATCTTACGCGAATGGCCAATAATCAGGATATTCCCATTGGAGATTGGGCTCGAGAAGTTGCTGATTACTTGTTGAAAAAAGAGAAATAAGTGAAAGAATAAAATCATCTGAGGTAGACTATATTGAATAAAATACTTGGTTTCGGACAGGTGCTTTGGGATTTATCGGTTTTTGTAGATTACCAATTCATCAAGGAATTAGACATAAAAGTTGGTGGGCACAGAATAGTCAATCTGGAAACTATTAATGAAATTCTTGTCAAATTAAAGGAACAGAAAAAAGAGATCAATAAGAATTCAGGCGGAAGTTGTGCCAATGTTATGTCGAATTTAGCAAAATTAGGTTCACAAACCGCTTTTTGTGGGAAGCACGGAGATGATGCAGATGGCTGGAAATATATGAATATTCTTTCCAATGAAGGTGTGAAAACACATAGTATTATTGACAAAGAAAATTCTACAGGACAATTACTTTCATTAATCACTCCTGATAAGGATCGAACTTTCATTGTTTATTGGGGAGCTTCTGAAGTTTTACAGTCAAATTTCATTGATAAGGAATTGCTACATATGTCAGATGTTGTCCATCTTGAGGGGTACTTGATTATAAATTCCGAAGAGGCGTTATGGAAGATATTTGAAGAAGCAAATAAAACAACTTTCGATTTAGCTGCCGAAACAATTATCGAAAGTACTCGACCAATTCTGCAGAAAATGATGAAGAAGCATCCACCTTTAATTCTCTTTTCAAACCTAAATGAAGGTCAAGCTTTTACCAAAAAGAAGAATCCAGATGATATTTTGGATGAGATGTTGGAATTTTCTGAAAATGCTGTTTTAACACTCGGTGATAAAGGTGTCATGATTAAGAAAGCAAATGGTGAACAGCATTTCGAACCCGCTATTAAAACAAATACTGTGGATACAACTGGTGCAGGTGATTCCTTCTCTGGTGGTTTCCTACATGAATTCTTTAAGAATTGTGATATTGAGAAAGCGTCAAAACTAGGAGTTAGAACTGCTAGTGCAACAATTAGTAAACTTGGGGCTCGTTCATTTCATCCAAGACAATTGAAAGACATTAATACATAATAAATATCATACTTGAAATATCATTACAGTAGCCTGTTCATCACAAAGTGATACGAATTCAATTGAGGTTTTTACGATAGCAGGTACTTGGGAGCGATCTATTGTAGTAAAGCCCATTTTTTTGAAAAAAGATTCAGCAGATCCTGTGAGTAAATATAGTTGTTCAACTCCAATCAATTTCGCGTATGCAATTATTGCTTGGGTCAATTGCTTACCGTAGCTTTTACCTTGATGATCTGGATGTATTGCTGCGGATCTAAGCAAAGCATATTGCTCAAACTTTTCTAAACCCACACAGCCGATGATTTCTTCTTTGGTATCAGTTTGGTGTTTCAAAAGAAGGAAATGATCTATAGTCTCTTCTACACCTTCAATTGGAAGATTAACAAGCTTTAGTAAATCATAGACAGCTTCAAGATCTGAAGCTTTTGCTCCATCAATTTTTATTATTGCTTTCGACAATTATTTCCCACACAACATAGTTTAATAGAGGATGATTAATGGTGGACCGGGCGGAATTTGAATCCGCGGCCTCCTGAATGCGAATCAGACGATCTACCAGACTGTTCTACCGGCCCATTTTTGTATCTCTACTTGAAAGAAACCATCTTTTCTTTTAATGATTTTTGGTATGTTCAGCATAAAAAAATGCCTATCTTTTGTGTCACCCAAATAGATAAAAAGTATATCCGATTTATCTGTAATGTATAAATTAGCAATTTTACTGAAAAATTGAATAAAATCACTGTATTAGAGGGTGCTAAAATGGCAATTAAGGAAGCGAAGAATCTTGAATTATTGCCTCGCTTATCTGCAAATGAGAAGAGAGTTTTTACCGCTCTAACGAAGTATGGAGTTGGTACTGCTCTTGAAATTGCTCAGCGAAGTAGTATTTCGAAAGGTAGGGTTCCTGCAGTACTTGAAGCTATGGCTCAAAGGGGTTTTGTTATTCCTTTGAAAGCTGACGATGAAGGCAATCGTCGTTATGCTGCAGTTTTTCCCATTTCCAGATTCATAAAAATTATTGATACATTAATTTCATCACTAGAAGCACGTAAGAGTGAATGGGTTTCCACCACTCAAATTGTGTATGATTTCACGGAGAATGCTATAAGGAATGTACGTGAAGCTAGTATGGATGAACGACAAAAACGTACTGATAGGTCAGAGGAAGACATCAAAGATATGGAAATGGCTATGGATGCTTCCTTTAGTGGTATTCTCGCTTCTGTGGAAATGGATTTGAAGGATTTAGGTAAAATTGCTCAAACTTCTAATGAATTCCTTACAGAATCCTCTATTCGT
>DAOVHJ010000066.1 GCA_030671945.1 Candidatus Heimdallarchaeota archaeon | reverse complement strand
TTATGTTGAAAACAATTAGAAGATTGATTAGAAGAAGAAAAGCGGTTAGCCCTGTAATTGCTGCTATCTTGTTAATCGCTTTAACAGTAAGTTCTGCCGCAATTGTTTATTTCTTAGTTATACCAATGTTTAGCCGAACAAATCTTTACGCTAATATATATCATATTAAGGACAGAAATAAGGATTCTTGGTATGATGAAATCACTCTCTTTGTTTCTAACTTAGGCACCAAGCAGGTCGATATTTCTCAAGTGATAGTTTGGACTGTTCCAAGGAGCTCTTTAGGTAATAAGAATCAATGGGTAAAACATGAAGAATGGAATTTTACTATAACGGGTAGTAATATTGTTTCACCCTCAGACTCAAAAACAGTGAAACTGCGAACTGATAACAGCGTTGTTTTAGGTTCAGATCAAATTGAATTGGAATTGTTTGATGAAACATATTATCGTCTTGAAATTCATCAATCAGGTCAAGCAGCTGCCTATATTACAGATTGGACTTTATTAAATGAACAAGTTAATTTTGATGATGTGATTGATAATTTTGAAGTATTTGATTTACAAGTTTACGGTTTAGAAGGTTCTATAGATGTTCCTGGTTGGCCATCAAATAACTATTGGACAACTGGTGGTGAGAATCATGGACCATTACTGCCAGGTCAAAATGTTTGGTTGCCTGTTCCGGGACAAACTGAGTATGTCAAATTTTATTATAGCGGAAAAATCGTTATTTTCCATTCAGTTAATGGTAATCTTACTAACCAACCAACACTTCAAGTAATTAACAGAACAGCCGTTCCGTTCAGAGCAAACAAGCTTTATCTTTTAGGACTTGCTGGTTCTTGGGGTGATGAGTTTGGAAGTAATCCTGCTTTAACTCTAAATGTTACCTATAGCGATGGAAGTAGTGATATCTGGGATCTCGGTCATGAATATATAGACGATTGGTGGTATAACTCAAATTCTGGAGATGTCTGTGTTAGTGCTCCTTTTGGGGTAATAAGGGAAATAGACCTTGGATATCAATTAGATTCACCTGGCCAACCAATTCATACTCATACTGCAAGTTTTTCAGTAAACGTATTCAAGTATATCACATACATTTCATTTATAGATCCTGGCAATGATGCTAGTGGTCCACATCTTATTTCGATATCTGCTGGATAAGGAATTTCCAGCAATTTCTTTCATTTTTGTGTTAGCAGTTGAAGATATTTTGGAAGAGGTTTATTATGGATTTCCAAAACCTTCAAATCTGCTTCTAGAGCATTGTCGGAAATTATTATTTTTCCCCATTGTTTCGGTTTTCCATTAGCTGCTTCTCCTAACAAAACCTTCGTTCCATCACAGATGTATAGATCAAAAGGAGCATATTTTTCAACAGACTGATAAATTTCGATTACAGACTTATGTAAATCATCATGTAATGAATCTCTTTTTGCTGATTCTGAACTTGCCTGATATTTCTCTTTGGGTGGTAATCCAAAGAAATTCTTAATAGCATTTGACAGGAAAAATTTCCCTTCATCATCCTCATAGAATTTTATTACAGGCAATGATATTCTGATGTCCACTTGATTCAAAATCTTAGGCAGAAAATGTGAGACTTTGCTTGGTAGTTTAACTTCAATACTCTCGAGTTTGTTTAAATCAATATAATCAATGTTGAAATCCTTTAATTCCTCAATTAATCCTGTTGCTTCATAATTCTCTAGCGCATTGGAATGACTAGTTGATCCTTCACCGATCATTATTTGCTGGGCATTTAAATCACTCAAAATCTCTACAATCTTTCTAATTACTTCTGTAGAAGTAGTAAATGGTGCGGGTTTTGGATAACCCATATTTGGTTTAAGTAGAACTTTTTTGTTTTGTATTTGCTCAACTAAATTTTTCTTTAGTATCCACTCTTGCAATTGACTTTTTAATTCTCTAATATCTTCAATAACTGTAATCAATTTGCTTTACCACGGTGAATTATTTCTCTTGCTTCTTCAATTCGTAATCTAATAAATCTAAAAACTTATTCCACTTGCTCTTTTTTACTCGAGCACCTGCTGCTGAGGGATGTCCACCACCACTTCCCCCGACTTCTTTAGCTGCATTTCTTACTGCAATATTGAGATCATAGTTTTCATCTCGTCTTCGTAGTGACATAGAGATATTCTCACCAAATGAATTCCCACATACTCCTACTGGTTTATCCATAGCTGTTGCAGCAAATAATGCTCCTTTTCCTTTGAACCCTCCTCCAGTTGGTATATCAAGAATATACCCAATTAATTTCTTGTGTTTAGCATTTTCATGAACATATATTCTAACTGATTTTTCTACTTGACTTCCCCTTAAAGCTCTAGTAACAAGATTATTTAGCTCACTAGGTAAAACACCAAGTGCTAATCTCTCAATAATACTCCTCTTCATCTTCATTTCATCAGCATCAGGAATTTCACCAAGAGATTGTACAATAATTGCTGCTTGGAAAGCAATACTTCTTTCATCATAATCCGTCATTACCTCCTGAGCAAATAGTGTGTCCATTTTATAATCCCCTACAGCCCCAATAGCAGCTAAAAATTTATGTTCCCAACTTAATTTATCCTCAAAGTGTAGATATGTAAGTTCAGCTGCACAAGCATCTTGTCGATGAATTGTTTCGGTTGCTGGAATGTCTTTTTTCTTTATTCCGATTGGAAGCGGGTGATGATCAATATAGATTATTTCACTCCCATTTTTCTGTAACCTCTTCATTTCTTGGAAAACTTTATTGTAATCCATCTCATTGAGAGCAATGTCAGTTATGATGATCTTGTCGTATTTTTGCTTGATTTTCTTTAAATCATCATCTAGCTGAATTGGTCGAGTTAACCAAATACGTGCTCCAGGATGAGCAGCTAAGGCAATAGCACCTGAAGTCATTCCATCACAATCACCATGACAAAGAATTATTGTATCTTTCATTATCTTCACAACTTTTCATAATACAATTCATCATTTGAAATATAGATTTAATCCTACCTTTATCTCTATTAGAAACAAATATTTAAAGACCTTAGAGATTCTTTGCCAAATATATAACTCAGGGATGTTTTCTGGTGAACGCTTACATATTACATACTGGTTGGAAATTAAAACCACAACCGGAACCCTATATTATGTATAATAAACCTGGAAGCGAACAAGAGAACATAATAATTCTAAAACCCGGAGAAAACATAACAATTAAAGTAAAACCTAATCAAGAAAAGACTTGTGTGGGTTTTCATAGCGCATCAGGAAAACACATGCTATGTCCAACTGCAGAATTAATTCCTTTAAACAAAGTCCAATGTCAAAGCTGTAGTTTATCAGAATTTTTCATTTGTAAAGCAATTTGTCAAGGAGATTTTTGTCATCCTTCCAGTGAAGAAGCTAAAGAGCATTGCTGGAAAACTCCAGCTAGTGTCTATCTTACTCATATAACAGGGAAAATTAAGGTAGGATCTTCAATCAGTGCTTTACGAAGATGGATTGTGCAAGGTAGCGATGCAGCTATTCGTATAGCTGAAGGTGTTGGTTTAGCACCAAGAGCATTAGAACATCAAATCAGTACCAAATTCTCCCTACCCTTAGCCATTAGAACAAGTCAAAAAATGAAATTTATAGGAAAAAAAATTGACAAAGATAAAATAACTAGTCAATTGAAGTCAATCATTAATGAAATATATAAAACAATGAAATCAGAAATTCTAATCCCGAAGAAGGATTTGGAACCCATTACTTTTCTAGACAAATTTTTCAGTGAAATTCCTTCAATGAATGTTCAACCATTGGTTCTCAAGCTTGACAAAACTGGTTTAGATTTGAGTGGAAAAATTGTTGGTGTAAAAGGATCAATTTTAGTAGTGAAAAATGTTGAAACATATTTTGCTCTTCCTCTTAATCCTCTAGTAGGTATACAAGCTCATCTAAGTCAAGAATATGAAGAAATGAAGGGACAAAAGAGTTTGTTTGATTTTGTACAAAACGATTGATTTTTTAAATTTATACGGATTTGGAATTAATAAGATACTTTTCTCGATTTCTCTTATAACCTGAAACATAGGCACTAAAAATTAACACAAATAGAACTATAATTATTGACACAACTAAATTGAGCATAACAACTCTCCCGTATGAAATCAACATATCCTCTGTTTTCAAACTAGCCCCCCAAGACAGAAAGACAACAACACATCCAATAATCATACTGGAAATTATGAATAAGGGCCAAATTATTCTTTGAGATACTGTGAATCTTGTTATTTCTTCTTTAAAAACTGAAAGAAATGTTACCATTGTTGTGATTAGTAGGAAGAAGATTATTGCTGTAATAAATACCCAACTCAGTTGTATTGGAAAATTAGCTGCAAATCCTTCAGTAGAGGTTCCTAATTCTATATCGAATATTGAAAAATTTCCATTCCAAAAGTAATATGTCACCGTATCAGCTAACAAATCAGTAGAAATAATTATTGGAGTTCTAAAATAAAACACAAGTATATTGATGGAATAAATCATAAAAATTAAGCTAAAAATTGGAAAAGGATCCAATAGTTTTTTGAGATATTTTGTGAAAGTAATATTTTTCTCTTTTTTTTCCATTTCCTTACTCATTTAGTATCCAACATTTTATTTTTCAGAATTTTTGCTCATAAATTTAAATCTAAAATAAACTAAACCTATTGGTAAAATACAAAGAATTAATCCTAAAATTAAAGAAACAATTGCTAAACCTAGATCTGAACCAGTGAGTGCTTTTGTTAAGATTATTATAACTTCAATTACTGGCATTAGTCCTAGAATAAGGGTCCCTAAAATTGCCCATAAGTAATTATTTTCAAAATAAATAAACGTAAGAGCTCCTCCTGCTAAAACAACCATTAAGATGCCAAGGTATAAGAAAATCTCAGTAAAAGAATAAATTGTAGTAACAAAGATTGATATAATGTCAAGTAACAGAAACATCGACAGTAGAATAGAGATCCACATTGATCTTTGTTTTAAATAATATGAAAAATAAGTTTCACCTTCACGTATTTCATCGCTACTTACTGTTTCGTTTTCTTTTAAAGGCATTTTATTTTTCATATCCACAGCTTTGGTCAAATTAGTAAATGCAAACTCAGTTTTAAAGATTAGCTAGTTTAGGTTTAGTAATCTTGTATGCGATTAGTAGTAACTTTTAAAAAAAACTAAATATTGCTTGAAAAGCATAACATTTTAGTTTTAGTCATCTCCCTAGTTAACACACTTAATAGTAACTTTAATTTATAAAACCAAAATTCTATGTAATAAAGAAGAGCGGGAATTGAATGTCTGACGAGAAATATATTCAACACAAATATATCAAACCTAAAAGTATTGAAGCTCGTCTTTACCAACAAACAATTTTCGCAAAGACAATAAAAGGAAATACTTTGGTAGTTTTACCAACAGGATTAGGAAAGACAATAATCCTAGCTCTATTAACTGCCAAACGTATGGAGCAGTATCCTGATTCTTTCATCTTAGTTATAGCCCCAACAAAACCATTAGTTGAACAACACCTCAAAACATTCCAGAAAGTTTTCAACATCATTGAAGATGAAATTGTGATGTTAACAGGTTCAGTTTTACCTGAAAAAAGAATCAAAATTTGGAAACAAGCTCAAATCATAATCGCAACACCTCAGGTTGTAGAAAATGATCTTTTAGCTAAGAGACTTGATTTAAAGAAATGCTCTCTTCTTGGAGTTGATGAAGCACATCGCTCCGTTGGCGATTACGCGTATGTTTATGTTGCAAAACAATATATGAAAAAAGCAACAAATCCTTTGGTCTTAGGTATTACAGCCTCTCCGGGGTCTGATAAAGAGAAAATCAATGAAGTTTGTAAGAATCTTTCAATAAAACATGTGGAGACTAGAATAGAATCTTCAACTGATGTTAAACCATACGTGCAAAAAACGGCTGTTGATTGGGTTCATCTTGAATTGCCAGAAAAATTCTTGAGAATCAAAACACTTTTTGAGCGATCATTATCATCGAAATTAAAAGAGCTGAAACGTTTAGGTTGGTTGAAGTCGTCAAGTGTTAATGTTCGTCGTAAAGATTTATTGGGATTACCTCCTCAAATTACAAAGCAATTTGATAAGACAGAAAATATGACAGAATTATATTTAGCTCTTGGTTTGGTGGGTTCATCTATTAGACTCACTCATGCATTAGAATTACTCGAGACACAAGGTATTAGCTCATTGATCAAGTATTTTGAAAAAATGCATAAAGAAGCTAAGAGTTCAAAAGCCACTCGAAATCTAATTTCTTTAGTGAGTGAAGATCCTCTGGTTGTTTCTTATGATATTGCTAAGCAAATTTTAGAAGATGGTTTCGAACATCCTAAGATTCCTGAATTAACGAAAATTGTGAGTGAAATGGTTCGAGATAGTCCTGATTCAAGGATTTTGGTCTTTACACAATATCGTAATTCAGCTAAAAAACTGGCAGATATTCTAAATGATATTGATAGTGTAAACGCCTCTCGGTTTGTTGGACAAGCCTCTAAAGCTGGAGATAAAGGATTTTCTCAGAAAAAGCAGTTAGAGGTAATGCAACAATTTCGCGATGGACTCTTCAATTGTTTAGTTGCAACTAGTGTTGGCGAAGAAGGGTTAGATGTGTCTGAATGTGATTTAGTGGTTTTCTATGACTGTGTGCCTTCTGCAATAAGAAATATTCAAAGAAGAGGACGCACTGGCAGACAAAGAGCTGGGAGAGTTGTTGTCTTAATTACTAAGGGAACTCGAGATGAAGGATATTTTTGGGCTGCTAGACGTAAAGAACGGCAAATGAAGAGAAACTTGAGGGAACTGGAGAAATATGGGAAGCAAGCTATAGATACACAGCAAAGATCCATGGAAGATTTCTTCGCAGCAGCTACAAGTGATGCTGAAATTGAAGAAGATAAAGTATCTGAAGATATGCCATTTGATGAATTGGCAATTCTCTCAGACGAAGCATTAAGTAAACTTGAAGAAGAAATAGAAAGTGATACAAGTCAAAGTGTTCCACAATTAACTGATTCTGAACTTGATAGCATTGATAAGTTCTTTACAGAAGATGATGATTCAGCAATATCGGATCGAATTAAGATCATTATTGATACCAGAGAAGCAAAATCTGGAATCGCTAAAGAACTCTCTCAATTAGATGTGGAAATAGATTTACAGCAAATTACCGTTGGAGATTTTGTTTTAAGCTCTCGAGTAGGTGTGGAAAGAAAAGATGTTGCTGATTTCAGTCAAAGTATCATTGATGGTAGACTTTTCCCACAATTAATTGCTTTGAAAAGGAGTTATCCTGTACCACTTTTAATATTGGAAGGTGAGACATTATATGGTCACCGTGCCATAAATCCTGAAGCAATTAGGGGTGCAATCTCAACAATAACTCTGAATTTTGACATTCGAATAATTTGGTCTAGAAGCACAAAAGATACTGCAAGATTTTTGCGAAACATAGCAAATCGAGAACAAAGAAAAGGAGATAGAACTCCTAGTATAAGAACAGAGAAAGCTCCGATTGAAACATCTGAATTACTTGAATTTATAGTTGCAGGATTTCCCAATATTAATGCTGTTTTAGCAAAACGAATTCTAGATAAATTTAGTACTTTAGAAAATTTCTTCAATGCTTCCGTAGAAGAAATTCAAGAAATAAAAGGTATAGGTAAGAAAATTGCCTTGGAAATTAAGGAATTACTTACTGCAACATACAAACCAGAAGAATAATAGAAATTATACATCTTTTACTTTCTTTAATGTTTGAGATAATTTTTCTATTGCTTCTGAGAGTTTCACTATTTCATCGGGATCCACTGCTTCTTCCAATTTCTTACGAAGATCCTCAATTTTCCCTTTGATTGTTTTTTCAACTTCTGTATCTACAGAACTAACTTTTGTTTTTTGTTTTAATGCTTGTTTGTACTCTTTTGGAAGTTCGCTCTCATCTCTATAGATGTAAACTTCTTGATTGCAGATTTTACAATAGATTTTCTCATCTACCTTAATTAATGGATAATTGCAATTTGGACATGCAACGTTTAGTAACGTTCCACCAGCTTTAAGAGCATCAGCAATTACTTTGATACCAATTTCTTCATTCTTTGCTTTCTCATTACTCATTTGTTTCACCTTTTCCTAAAATGAAATTTGTTTTTCTATTGATTGTTGTCCAAATACTTTTTGGGTTGCTTTTTTGACTTTTTCACGATTTCTTGCTGTCGAATAAACTCTGAAGATATACATCATACCCATTAATGATTCAAATATTCTTGAGACTTTACGAATATTTACTTCTTTCTTCTTTCTTTTACTACCTTCCCTCATAAACATTGGTATCTCATAAGCAGGAAGATCAATAGAATGAGAATATGGCACACTCGGAAGAGTTGGTATATCGATGAATACTGTATCAATATCTACTTTTGCTTCTTTAGCAATTTCTTCAATTAAATTCTCTCTGTAATCTTTTTTACTCAGAGTTGATTGAATAAAATCATCTCGAGTCATAAATTCTCGTTCAAATGCAACCTTCAGTAATTTTCTATTCGCTAAATCATTCATGATTTTCTCAGATGCTTTACATTCCAATAGTTGTGACCAGACTGTAAAATCATCTAATTTCACATAATCTTCGGGTGTTTGGAACCCAAGCAAGCCAATTTCCTCTTCAGCTAACTCCATAGCTCGAACTATCATTAATTGTGATGCACGGGAAACCTTATGAAAATAAATGGTTCTAAACGATTCAACACGAGCGATAAGAAACGCTTCTAGAGCTGGTAAAGCTGAGTAATTTACAGCTAAATTGTTATTGATAACACCCATTGTATATAGAATTCTCATTACATCTACTTGGCCATATTCCGCTCCCGTATGATAGGAATCCCTTACGATAAAATCCATTTTATCAACATCACACGCTCCAGAAATAACTTGATTTAGGTACCCCTTTCCTTTGATTGTTTTATTTCCATGAATGAACCCACAAATTTGCTCAACTTTCATTCCATGATTATTGAGAATATCTGCAATTTCTGTTTTCTGTATTAGCCATCGAGAAAGATCTTCATGGTGTTTATTTACTTTCAATAGTAATGCTTCAAAAGTATGTGAGAATGGTCCATGACCAATATCATGTAGTAATGCAGCTGTCCTTAATTGCTTGATCTCGAAATCGGTAATTTCTACATCTTCATCGTTTTTTAGTGAATTACCCATTTTTTCAGCAAGAAAACTAACTCCAAGTGAATGTTCAAATCTAGTATGATTAGCTCCAGGGTAAACGTATTCTGATCCTGATAGCTGTTTAATTCTTCTTAATCTTTGATAGTATTTTGTATCAATCAGTTCTTTATCTAAATCACTTATGAAGATGTATCCATGAATTGGATCTTTTATGAATTGGATTTTTTTTACAGCCATTTTTCTCACTTAATCAAAACTATAGGAGCTAGTTGTTAGTTCTATCAATCATTCATTAACATCGCAACATTCAATTTTATGCTTAAAAAAGAATTTCCTCAATATAAACATAACAATCAAAATCAGTTGTTAAATGAAAAATAATAAAGTTTGGAATTCCAATTTCGTTTCTTGGCTGCTTTCTGTTTCTGCCGATGTTCGATGTCACGATCAATATGATCTCGATGTTTGCCTTTATCGTTGCGTTGGGGATCGTGGTTGACGACGCCATCGTGGTCGGCGAAAATATCTACGAATACCGCCAGCGGGGCATGAGTTCCTTACAAGCCGCAATTTCCGGCGCGAAAGACGTACTGCTGCCGGTGACCTTCAGCATCCTGACCAACATTGTTGCTT
>DAOVHJ010000276.1 GCA_030671945.1 Candidatus Heimdallarchaeota archaeon | reverse complement strand
TGGACAGATGAACGCAATATGCCACTTAGATTCATCATAGACGATATGCCATTATGGTGTTCATGTTTTATAGCACATTTAGGTTCGCTCAATGTAGATGCTGTCTTTCATCACCCCTTCGAGTTAGGAACTGCAAGCATCCTAATGATTATTGGAAAAATCCACAAAGCAGCAATAGTTAATCAAGAAACAGAAGAAATTGAAGTTAGAAAAGTCATGAAACTTAAAACCAGCATTGATGATCGCATTGCCAGCGGAATATATACAGGACCTACTTTCGCTTTATTTAAGAGCCTTATTGAAAATCCAGAGCCTCTGTTGAAACCACCAGAATTAACAGATGAACAATTAGATGCTCTAAAATTAAAGAAATACAAGAAAGAAAGAATTGCTCGAGAGAAACAAAGAAAGAAAGATAAGAGAAAAAATAAGAAAAAATAATAGAACAGAGCAACTAGAAGAAAGTTGGCTCTGATTCATATCTTTCTTTAGGCGGTTCCATCTTTGCAGTTTCTTCTGGAGATAAGATTTCAATAAGTTCGTATTTTGAGGTACCCATACCTAATTTCTCTGCATATTGAACAGTTTTATATGGATCTTTAAAATGTCCAAAGAGCTGTTGGAAAGGATGCAATTCTGGTTTTAATTGGACATTATTTAGAAACGGAGGTATACTTGATTCAAGAAGACCTTCTTTCTTAATTAAATCTAAAGTTGCTTGTTCAATAGCAACAGTATCTTTGCTGGCAAGAATGCCTATTTCATTTACTACGATTGGTTGTGGCATTCCCATACAATCACAAAATGCAGTTATTTGAAGAGCGACATTAAAGTTGAAGATTTTTTTCTTATCAAAAGTATCTAGAACTAGTTTTGCTGCTATTGCTTGGAACTCTTGGAAAGCATCATAATTTTCTTGCTTTATTTCTAAAGAACCAACACCTTCATCTGCTTTAATACATTTCATACATTGATTGCAATTATAAAAACCAACTTTTAGTTCATGCTTGTCTTCTTTATAGTTAATGCATTTTTCCGGACAAGATTCCACAAGTTTCTTCGCATGTTCTGGAGTACATTTGTCTGCGTCCCAATATTTATCGAAATGTACTACCCCATGAATTTTGTTCCATCTTGTTTTTGCTGCAAAACCACCAAGAGCAATATTTTTTATCACTCCACCAAAACCGGGTAATCCGTGGCCTTTTGCATGAGCGAAGTTAATTAGCACATCAGCATCGTGTAAGACTCCAGCTAGATCAACTGAGTCGACTCCTTTGAAATCAACTTTTTTTGTATAGACGTAACCATCTTTGATTCCTGCTACAGGAATTATTGGACAACCACAGGTTTCTTCAGTATACCCTCTGTTTACTGCATTGTAAACAGCTGTTGGGTTGTCAGTCACAAAAGGAACACCACCTGTCTTTTTTATTGCTTTAACCAGTTTTCTTACAAAAAAGACTGGAACAGTTTGGTATCCATCATTAAAACCGAGATGCATTTTGATCGCTACTTTATCCTTCTTTTCAATGGAAGAAAAATCAAGGGACTCAAGGATTTTCTCATATTTCGCACCAAGAGATGCAAATCGATTTGCTTTACCATGTTGTAAAGAACCGAAATAAACTTTCGAGGTCATTTTTTTCACACTTAGAATTAAGTCAATGTTTTCTATCTTTAACATGAATGTAGTATTTTAATTCTTTGCAATATTAAATGAAAAAGTCGATTTATAGTATTGATAAAAGCTTATGAGCTTGAAGAGAAATACCATACAACTCAGTTGGTAAAACTTCTCCTAAAATTTCTGTTATTTTGAATAATTTTTGATGAGAAATTGGTTCGACTTTTCCTATGGGAGTGACAGGTTGTATAACAACAGGTACTTCTATTTCTCGGATTTTGTCTGCATACATTCGAATATCATCAAGAGAAGTTTGTTCTGTTACTACTATTTTGGCAAAAACTTGCACTGAATGATTGTTCAGAATCGATAAGGATTCCATTTCTTTTTCAACAAGTTTTTCCCATTCACTCTTTTTCACGCTATTAGCGGATCGATCCTTAATATCAACACAAGCATAAGTTATACTAGGAGCAACTTTTGCAATACGTTTTGGAAAATAACCATTTGTTTCAAGAAAAATGGGTATCTTGAGATCATACAATCGATTAACTATTTGATAAAAGAATTCTTCTTGATAAGCTGGTTCTCCTCCAGTTAAAGAAATGGAATGAAGGTCTTTTGTTGATAAATTTAATACTTGTTCTACTACAAATTCTGGACTTACTGGATTTTTATATGTTGTAAACTCCCATGTTCCAGATTTCTTTTCAACTTTACATTCTGGATAATCGGAATCTCGAGAGTGTGCGGTATCACACCACTCACACTTCAGATCACAACCGGCTAATCGAATGAAAATCTGCCTTCTGCCAAAACAAGACCCTTTAACTGATCCTCCTTCTCCCTGATAAGAACTGAAGATTTCTACAATACTACCATTAATGGAATTCTTCTTATCACTTTCTTTTTTTTCTTTGGCACTCAAGGTAAATTCTCCTTTCTGTATCATTTTTTCTCTATTCTAATACCTATTATTATTCATCATAAACCGTTGGGTCCCTAATTGAACTTTCTTTGAATCCTCTTTTTCTACGTAAGCAACTCTCACAAATACCACAATGGATGGGCTTATTTTTTTGATCAAAACCTTTAGGATTGTAACAAGAACTGCTGAATTCAAAAGGAACGTTTAGTTTAACACCTAATTCTACAATCTCATTTTTTCTCATTCCAGCAACAGGACTAATGACGCTTACTTTTGCATTTAGTATACCTCTTGATGCAGTTCGAGTAAAATCATCAATAAATTCTTGAGTATTATCTGGAAAAGTAGTTCCTTCTTCTAAATTGAAACCTGTTATGATATCAACATCGTTTCCAATAATTTCTGAATAAGCAGAAGCAATGGAAAGGAAAAGCAAATTTCTTCCAGGAATCCAAACAGAACGAGCGCTTTCTAACCCTGAAGAAAGATCATCCAAATCATCTGGAGTTAATCTAGGAAGTTCCTTTTTACTTCCTTGCGCTAAGGAACTATCGATTCTTCTTGAGAAATCAGCTAAAAACTCAAGGTGAATAAACTCATGATTGTTTACTTTCGCCAAACTACCTAGTTTCTTAGTTGTTTGTACCAGAACAGATTCCTCTTTCGAACCATATTCAAAAGTGATACAATCAACTCGTTTGTATTGTTGGTTTTTTGCCCACCATAAACAAACTGTGGAATCTAATCCACCACTTAGCAGTATAATTGCTGATTTTTGCGCCATTTTTTTCACACATTATTCCTTAGCTTTATCCAGGATATCTTTTGCATTGATTAAGTAATGAACTTTGATTGATTGTTCTTTCTCAAAATCAGCTAAACCTTCAGATCTATCAATAAAGACGAATAGATTCTCTACTGTTGCTCCTTCCTCTCGCAAAGCAGTAATTGCAAAAGCTTTACTGAAACCACTCGAGACTAAATCATCGACAAGGAGTATTTTCTGTCCTTTTGTGATTTCGCCTTCTATCATTTTTTTGAGACCATGCTTCTTCGGTTCTTTCCTCAAAATGTAGTATGGTTTTTTGAGTTTATGAGCAATTAAAGTTCCATAAGGGATAGCTGCCATTGGAATTCCAACAATACCTTCTATATCTGGAAAATGCTTGGTAATATAACTCACTGCCTCATCAATCAAAGAGTTAAATTCTTCTGGAAAATTAGGGATTATTCGTAAATCAATATAATACTTTGATTTTGCACCAGAAGCCAGCGTAAAATCACCAAATTTTAGTGCGCCTGTTTTTTCAAGCGTTTTCATTATCTTATCCTTTGTTTTTGCTTGTTCTTCAGCCATCAACTCACACCTTTGAGATAGTGTGAACCTCTTTCTTTTATCTTTTGTGCTCCCTAAAATTGGAATTATTGCTCGATTA
>DAOVHJ010000194.1 GCA_030671945.1 Candidatus Heimdallarchaeota archaeon | reverse complement strand
CTATCGCGTAGCTGAGTGTCAGTTAAAACAGGGGCAGTATAATCCTTCACACTATAAATTAGTAATCCGTCACCCGAAGCACCAATGTCATCAACGAGGTATACATGTTGTCCTTGTACCCATACGGCTGTCAAATCAGTCGTTGGAAATAAACTATTCGAAAGAACACTCGGAGCCGCGGGATTAGAGACATTTACTATAGCTAAACCTGTGTCGAAAGAAACAAATTGAATTTGACCACGAACTTGAATATCTCTTAACCCTCCGCCACTAATTCCTCCAGCATATATGATATTGGTAGGGTCAGAAATGTCATAGATAAAGACACTACCTCCATCTTGTATAAGATGAGCATATCTACCATCAACGTCCAGCTTTGTGATATTAATACCTCCACCAGCTGTTTGATTGTCTAATAGAAATGGATTCCTTGGATCACTTACGTCAACTGTAACAATTCCATTTAAGCCACATGCAAGATAAGCAACATCACCTCGCACACGAACATCATAGACATTAAACAAGTCAAATGCATTTGGATACGCGAATGAGAAATCAGTCATGCCTGCGCCTATTCCGATTGAGTAGACTCCATCATCTGTGCCAACTATTAGATCGCCACCGTAAAGATCGAGTTCCCAAGTGTATGGTAGGACGATTTCAGTAATGATTTCTGGAGCATTAGGAATTGTTACATCAATAACTTGCACTCCACCATCACCATCAGCTACATACAAGGTATCTTCTTGTATTGCTAATCTCCGAGCATTTCCCGGTGTATCAATACTTCCAAGTAAAACTGGGTTGCTAGTATCACTAACATCAACAATGTGAACACCAGCTGGACCATCTGCGATATAAGCTGTTTGTCCATCTACTAAAACGTCAGTTGCATTTCCTGGAGTATCCAAGTTACCTAGTTCTGTTATTGGGTCTCTTAGTGAACCATCGAGTATGTAGAGCCCATTGTCACTTTCAGCAGCATAGACTATTTGTCCTTCTACATCAATTCCAAGGGTTTTATCGGAATTCCATTCAAATGTTAACCAATCTAAATTGTCAATATCTTGACCGCCTGCTAATTTAATTGAACGGGATGATGCTGAATTATAAACTGTATAATAGATCAAGTAACCTTGGATATCAATATCAGTTACTAACCCATCTGTGCTAATAGAGTCTCTATACACAGTAGTGTCCAAAGTGTATGGATTACTTGCATTGTAAGAGTGAATCTTTGGTGCGCCACCTATGAAACCAAGATAAGCACCATCTCCATCCACTTTAACAGGACCGATATGATTTGAGTAATCACGAGAACTCATTAGTTCCATATTAGCAGAATCAGAAATGTTCAATATAAGAAATGTTTGTGCATCATCAGTTGTGTTATATCCACTAACGTAGGCTTTTCTTCCTTGCACATCTAACCCACGAACAGGACTAACTGTTGGATAAAAATCTAGGATTTCCATGGTATAATCCCGGGTATTCCTGATCGTTCCAGTCCCCCAACCTTCTGCAGTTGTGGCACTGTCATCATTATAATTTTCATCAGTAAAATCCTCAAAATAGTTCACTAAACCATTTGGGGATAGATTATTCCAACTATCATTTTCAGTTAGACCAAATGCCGTTAATGTAAATACATTGGTTACTGGAAAAAGAGAGAGCAGGAATAATGCCAGAATTTTTCGCTTAGTATCAATCATAAAACATTCTTCCCTTAAGAAATTTCAAATAAATACATATACCCCCAAAAAAGATAAAAGCATATTGTCTTTAAAAGACCCAAAATCAATTCTTTTCAAGTACCTATACAAAATATGTGTTTTTGTTCCATAAAAAAATCTATTAATGTCGCTGTAAATTAGAGGTATTTAGTGTTTATAGGAAAACGGTGTTAATATTGAAAAAAATCATAAAAATTTCTCTTGTTATGCTTATTATAAGTTCATTCATTTTTGCTCAAAATACTCAAGGCAATTTTATGGTAAGTGTAGGCGATCAATACAAATTCAAAATGCTTGAGTCAGAGATCTCCGTGGAATTTGGAAACTTAGCAGACTCATTCCCTGGATTCTTAGTTAATGATACAGTTATAGATGTTGGAACGAGCTTCAAAGTAAATGTTGAAGAGATAACCTTAACAGAATTGGATTGGAATACAACTATTGGTTCAAACACAGAATTTGGGGCTTGCCCAGTTGCTTATCCAGATTCAATTCTTACAATGTTCTTAGCTGGTCAAGATTCAACTTTCATTTTTGATTTATCTGGTTACTATTCATCTGGAGTAATAGCAGAGAAGCATTTAGATCTATTTTATCTTGAACCATTTGTTGATGTTGCCCCAGCTATTTGGACTCAATTTGAAGACTTGGTTAATGATCAAACCACTCTACTTGACTTGATATTTCCATATCCATATACTAGTGATGCTACATATAGTGATGACAATAATACAATGACTATCTGGTGGTTTTATGATTTATATGCACTACTTTCACCAGACCCATTATTAGAAATTTCTATCATAAATGATGTCACATTCTCATATGATATGACTACAGGTGTTTTGCAAGAAGTTTTGGTGGATTTTCAATACAATGGTACTTACATGGGTTTTGAATTCATGAATGAAATAGATCAACATTTGATCCAAACAGATCAGTCTGATTTTGTTGAATTCCTAGATGAGTACAAGTGGTATTTCGTTGGTGGCGGTGGTGGATTAATCGTAATCATTCTCACTATTGCTATTATTGTTAGAGTAAAGAAGCGATAATCACAATACCAACCAGAAGCTCGAAAGAGCTTCTTTACCTCCCTTTTTTCTTTAAAATTAAGTCTACTGAGACTATTAGAAGAAGGATTTTTAATATCGAATTATTACTCTTAGTGAGAGATTCTTTGAGGTGTTCATGATTAGTTTAGGTGAATATACAGGTAAAGCTTTTCGAGCCTTTATCGTAAAAATCTCTGGAACTGTAAAAAAGATGTTCGCAGAAGATATTGTTATGATTGGTTACTCAAAAGCTGAGGGTCTTCTAGATGAAAGTTTAACAAAAGATGATTTTAGCGAAATAGTTCACAAACAATATTTTCCGAAAGAAGAAAATAAACGACCTGCTGGGCAAATTGCTGGGGATTTCTGGCGTTTTATTCGAGAAATGGATCTTGAGCATTATGTATTAGTTCCCACTATAGATGGATACTATATCGGAAAAATTGCCGGTCCCGCGACATATAATGAAATGAGAATTTTTAATGATACTGCCTATCAGCGAAAAGTCCAATGGTTACATAACAAAGAACCTATTACTTTAGCTAAAACACCAGAAAAAGTGCAAACTAGACTCAAAACTGTCCAAGCAGTTATCGATGCGAGTGATCTCTACCAAGAGATTGAGTTTGCAATGAGGATTTCATGAGCTAATGTTTGGATTCTTTTTTCCGGTGAAATTCACAACTAGTATGATTCCAAGCAAAACCCCAGCTATAGCCAGGTTAATGATCAGATTAGTTTGATATGCTTGATCATGATTTATTGTGTATGTGAAGCTTGCACTACTCATGGTGTTTGCATTATAGAACACAATGTAAAAGGTATCAGTCCAAGTAGGCTCAAAATAGGCTGAGAGAGTAGAGCTTACTGGTCCCCAGTCCTCTTCATAATAACTCATTGAAGGATATGCTGCAGATTCATAAATTTCTACATATATTTCTCCGCTTGACATTTCTACTGAGATTAAGACCTCATCACCATTATGTATTTTAAGAGGTATAATTTCTTCACCGAGAGGACTTAAAGTAACAGTATCCGAGATCACGACCCCTGACACCAAAATTGTAATATTAACCATAAACATGAGTAATAGGATTAATCCCATGGAATTAAACAATAGTTTCTTTGTTTTTCTTCTCATTTTCAGTTCCTCCTAAGTGTTCAATATTGATCCGCATTTATTGCAGAAATCGCTACTTTCGATTACTGTAGCTCCGCAATTCGGACAGAAGACATCCTTCTTCTTTTTAGTTGTTTTAGGTTTAGGCGGTTTAGGTTTTTCTTTTACCTTAACTCCTTTTGCTAATGATTGAGCGGTTAAGTATTTGTTATAATTCCGAGTAGAACTGACTTTTAACCAAATCATCGTTAACACTGTCCCTACCCATAAGACGTATCCAATCGGAAAGAAGATATTAATAATTAATCCTCCAATGAAAAAAGTCCAGAGAATAATAAGGGCTCCTTTGTTAGGGGATTTATTCCACCTTAGCATAACACCTCGAGAACTCTTGTGGTATCCTTTCCCTTCTGCATAACCCAAGAAGCAATCAGGGCAAAAGAATTCATAATCATACTCATAGTCACTTCTACCACGATACGTTCGAATAAGTCGAGAACTTACAACCTCTTGAAACGTGCACTCACGACAAATAGATTTTGAACAAGTACTACAATTATGAGTTCCGCTCTTATTAGAATGGATATAACACTTGGCCATGTAAGCAAGTCCACAAAGTTTAGTATTGTAAGGGTATTAGTGATTTTAAAATTTATTTGATTAAAATTACTCTATGGGGATTTCTAATTCCCCAAAATAAGTCGGAGCATTCTTCGGTTCTTTCCCTTTCAGATGGGTTTTGTAAAATGCATAAGTTAAAGGTATACCATCTTGAATGATTTTTCCACCAACAACTTTTGCTACAAATAATGTATGAGTTCCACAATCAACAGTATCTTTGACAACAGCTTCCAAGTATCCTAAGCTGTAATCATAAACAATAGGAGCACCTGTAATGAAGATTTCACAGTGGATGGGATCCTTGAATTTATCATAAACCTTACCTGAACGGAAACCAAAACGACCAATGAACTTCATAGGAGTTTCTTCTGAAAGAACAGATGCTGTGAAAACTTTACTATGAGTAACAAACTCATGTGTGTAATTATCTTTAGCAATACTGACAGCAATCATTTGAGGATTAGAAGAAATTTGGAAAACAGTATTAACGATTAATCCGTTGAATTTTCCTTCTTTCTTAGAACAAAGAACAAATAAACCGTAACTGATTAATCGTATGCTTTTGTAAAGTTCTACTGTCATAATAACTAACCCATTCTTTTCCGATTTCTTTCTATCTAACGTTAGTTTACTTTCAAACATTAAAAAATTGTGCTAGATATATGATTTCCTAATTTTCTTGACTAATGCTAACTTTTTATAGGAGAAGAAATTGTCTTCTGCACGGGAGCATGTTATGTCACCATCACTAAAGTACACGATATCCTTACTCAGGAAATACTTGAAACCCTACATTGGGCAAGTAATTTTTCTAGGATTTCTTTTAGTGATTTATAATGGCATCCAAATTGCAAACCCACAAGTTATTCGATTTTACAT
>DAOVHJ010000214.1 GCA_030671945.1 Candidatus Heimdallarchaeota archaeon | reverse complement strand
TTAGGGACATTCTTCTTAGCTAATTCAATTTGTTTTTCAGAAATATCTATGCCAATAACATCAAAGAATTCGCTCAAGTACTGTGTGAATGGCAATCCACCACCACATCCAACATCAAGTACTTTTCCACCATCCTTAATCTTGGATCTGAATACACGTATTATTCTCATTTCTTCTAAATCTGGATGTCTTGCTGCCAGATATTTTTCTGCGACTTTATTATATCCTTCACGAACAATTTTCTTCTTATCCATAATAATCACTCATAAACAAAAAATAAATGAAAAGGAAGAAGTTAAAACTTCTTCAACTGAAATTATTTCTTCAATCTTGGAGTTAAAACGTCAAGCATATTCTTGACCATTTCTTTGAGGGTAAATTTAGGATCCCAACCCCATTCTTTACGAGCAATAGAATCATCGATTGATTTTGGCCAAGAATCAGCAATTTCCTGACGGAAATCAGGTTTGTAAGTTATCTTGAAATCAGGAATGTGTTTCTTGATTTCTGCAGCTAATTCACCAGCAGTAAAGGACATACCAGTTACGTTGTAAACTCGACGTTTGAATAATTTCTCATCCTTCTCTGCCATGTCAACATGACATTGCAAACAGTCTGGTTGATACATCATAGGTAACATAGTATCTTCACCTAAGAAGCACTCGTATTTCTTATTCTTGATTGCTTCATAGAAGATTTCCACCGCGTAATCAGTAGTTCCTCCTCCTGGGAGTGTTTCACTGCTTATGATTCCTGGTAATCTCATTGAGAGTGTTAATAGACCATATTTCTTGTAATAGTAATCTGCTAGTAATTCTCCTGAAACCTTGGTTATGCCATACATTGTTGTTGGTTGTAGGATTGTCTCATTTGGTGTATTCTCTCTTGGTGTTGTTGGTCCAAATGCAGCGATTGAGCTTGGCCAAATTACTCGTTCTATATTGTATCTTCTTGAGACTTCTAGAACATTCATAAATCCATTTAGATTAATATCCCATGCTACTTGAGGCATCTTTTCTCCGGTTGCGGAAAGAACTGAAGCCATGTGATAAATGTGTTCGATTTGGTTTTCATAAATGACTCTCTTGAGTGATTCTTCATTTAGTGCATCAAGATAGATACATGGACCTCCTTCCAGGACCACATCTGGAAGTTTTGTTCTTCTTCCAGTCGCAATAACATTATCCTTACCATACCTATCTCTTAGGAAAGGTACGAGTTCGCTGCCGATTTGTCCACCGGCACCAATTACTAGAACTCTTTTCTTCATTATACATCGACCTTCTTTCTCTGAATTTCTAATATCTTTATTTTTCTGAATAGAAAAGTGTTATGTTTGGATTTTATTAAACTTTTAGGAGAAAAAATCATTCTTTTTTCACTATTTTAAGCAATTTTAAAAAATACCAATACTGAAACATTGGTAGGTAATTCAAATGGCTCTTATTATGAATGATTCCTTGTTAAATCAATTAAAAGCAATCCGCTTAGAACATACGAATAAAACTAAATTTTCGGTTTTAATTGGAACACTAGATCCAGAGAATAATGATGTTACAGCTTATTCTGTTGTTCATTTTGCTAGACAAAATAAAAGAAATTCATTGCCAATGTTCCCATCTGATGATGAATTTAACCAATTTGTTGCTTTGAAATTTATGTTGCCTTTCAACCTTAATATAATCGGCCTAATATTTTATTCTGATGAAGAGATCACTGAGTTTAATATGAAGTCATTAACAAAGAAGGAGAAAGAATTACCTGTTTTGAAAGTTGTTGTCAATGTTGGACAAGAAGATATTTTCTATTATCAAATTTCTGATAAGAAACCAGTGAAATTAAAAGCTCAAGCTCTTAATTTACCTCTAAATAATTTGCTAAAATTTATTCATACAATGGAATTTGAAACTTCTGATGAAATATTATCTAGTCAGATAGAGCTTAAGAAAAAATCATTTTCTAGTATTGATTTCCTCTGGGATAAAATAACTTTCAATAAAGATGAAAATATTGATCTAAAATCATTTCAATCTATGAAAAGTCCCTTAGATAAAATCATTGAAATTTTGGTTCCGTGTGAAGACAAACAACTCTCTTCAAAAACTGAAGAAGGGAATGTTTTTCTTGCTTTTGATCTTCATATGAATTTCTTTGTTACAAGTTATATGAGAAATAAAACATTACGTGAATTAAAGATTCTATTAAACGATGTTTTGAAACAAGACCTTTTAGTAAAGCTTCAAAGAGCTGTTTTTGATGAAAACATAAAGCGATTGATTCTTCCAGCCAAAATTTCCTTAAAGTTTTTTGGGATGGAATTAAATGCTTATTTGTTAAAAGATAATCCTTCTAAATATGAGTATAATCTTTGTTCAAGTTTAATAAAACATGCAGAGATTAGTGCACTAATTGGGTATGAATTACAAGCTCGAGTATTTTTAAGAGATTTAACTGAATACTTCCGCATACTGGACGACAAAGAAAAACAAAAGGAAATCTCTGAGCTTATTACTAAACTCAGTTAATAATAATTAGCACTCAAATTATTGCATTGAATTCTCTAGGAGTTGGGATATCACCCACTTTGTATGCTCTAAGAAGATTAGTTCTTCCAGGGCTTAAAACTGACCCCGAAATTACAACAATAATATCATTATCATCAAAGTAACCCATTTTTTTTGCTTCATGAACTGTTTCTACGACCATTTGATCTGTATTTTGATATTCCTTTACCAAGAGTGGATAGCAGCCCCATATTAACCCTAGTTGACGAATAATTTTCGTTCGAGGTGTTGCTACGAAAATTCGAGTCTTCGGTCGATGTTTAGCAATTAACCTTGCACTGAATCCCCCTTCCGTAAAAGCTATAATTGCTTTTACAGGCATTTTAGTAACCAACATTCCAGCAGCACTTGCAAGGTTTTCAGCAATAGGATCATGATCACCATGCTTTTTTTCCTGTAAGTCCATCCACTTTAGTTCTTTTTCTACGTTTAAGGCAATTTTATTCATCATTCCTATAGATTCAATTGGATACTTTCCAACTGCAGTTTCAGCACTCAACATAACAGCATCTGTTCCATCGTAAATGGCATTTGCTACATCACTTGCTTCTGCTCGAGTCGGTCGAGCATTTGTAATCATTGACTCAAGCATTTGTGTTGCTGTTATTACAGGTTTTCCAACTTGATTGCATTTTCTAATTAATTCTTTTTGCAGAATGGGTAATTTTGTGACAGAGGTTTCAATCCCTAAATCACCTCGAGCAACCATTATCGCATCTGATTCTCTTAGGATTTTATCGAAATTTTTTACAGCAAAAGCATGTTCAATTTTACTTACTATTGGAATTACCAGATTGGTATTTTTGATGATTTCTTTCAAGCTGAGTACATCTTCATGTGATCGAACAAAGGATAGTGCTATGTAATCTGGCTCGAGTTTTAGTGCGAAATCAAGATCTTTCAGATCTTTTGGGGTCAGACATGGAACATCCAACTTGACATTAGGAATATTAATTCCTTTTTTGCTCCTAATTTCTCCAGAGGAAAGAACTTCACAAAAGATATCTTGATTTTCAATTTTCTTAACTCTCAAGCCAATAATTCCATCATTAATAAAAATCAAATCTTTCTTCTTTAACGCTCGAGGTAAGCTTTTGAGTGAGATTGTTGCTCGCTTATTATCTCCGATAATTTCTTCTGTTGTAAGTATAAACTCATCACCTTGAGCTAAAACGTATGCATCAGATAATTCCCCAAGTCTGATTTTTGGTCCTTGAAGATCAAATAAGATTGTGATTTCATCTGAAACTGATCTTATTTTGTTAAACATTTCTTTATGCCATTCTTGTGAATTATGAGAGAAATTTAGACGGACAACATCCATTCCTGCAGTTATCATTTTCTCTAAACTACTTTTTGATTCACTACTTGGACCTAATGTGCAAACGATTTTCGTTCGAGCAAAAATCTTATTCTTTGTTTTTTGAGATGGCAAGAGATCAGTTCACCTAATTACATTGATTGTAAAGAGTAAAGTTTCTTCTGCTATCTAAATGTTTAGTAGAGTAATTTTTTATAAAAAAAAAGGAAAGATAATGGAAAAATTATATAGCTATTTTTTCAAGTTCACTCGTGAAATAGTCTTTATCTTCTTTCTTAGCTATTTTTTTCCCTGCTTCTTTTCCAAGATCTAAATATTTTTTAGCTTCTGTCTTTTTTCCCCAACAAACTTAGAATAGCTTCTATTATTCCTAGTACCTATTAAGTATTCTCATATTATTGAGAATTCGAACTCATCAGTATGAGAAAATTAGATGGTTTTTATTCTATCATTAATTTTTCGGATTATCTTTTTAGGGATTAAAAACATTGTAATTCTATGAACACTGATTTATCTCAACTTTATCGTTTGCGTAAAAAAGATGTTAAAACTGCATCAGAGGTTTTTCTACGTGCTTTTGTAAAGGATCCTCTATTACTTCATATGTTTCCAGATGAAAAAAGTCAGAAAAAATATATGTTAGAATACTTCAGATCAAGAATTAATTATGGTTTTTTCTATGGTGAAATTTATGCTACATCTCCAAATATTGAAGGTTTAGCAATTTGGTTTCAGAGTGATAAGTTTGTTGTCACAAACTGGAAAGTGCTAAGATCTGGTGGATTGAAGCTATTATTTAGGGTTGATATGAAAACTATAAAACGAGTGCTCGATCTAGGAGATTTCACTAATGAATTTAAACATAAGCATATACATTTCCCATATTGGTATTTAGCCCCTGTAGGCGTTGATCCCCAGCATCAAGGAAAGGGATTGTGTAGCAAATTATTAAAACCGATGTTGACTCGATGTGATAAAGTAGGAATTCCAACTGTATTGGAAACTCAATTAGAGAAAAATGTTGAGATATACAAGCGATACGGTTATGAAACGATTGCAGAAACTACCATCCCTGAATCGAATCTTCCGCATTATCTCATGGTTCGGCATCCGAGAACATGATTTCATCAATATTCTTTCTTTTTAAGCTCTCCAAAAGAAACATGGGGAAAGTCAGTTGAAAATCCTTT
>DAOVHJ010000143.1 GCA_030671945.1 Candidatus Heimdallarchaeota archaeon | reverse complement strand
ACGAATTAAAGCACCTCGTCTTGATTAAGAAGTGGAAAGATCAACTTGAAAGAAAACGCTATCAATGAGGAGTAAATGAATGTTCTCGCCAAAAATCAGGTGGACACTGGCATTATTTTTCACAATTCTTCTACTTGGTATTGGATTTCAAGAATGGGTTTTTCTTATCTCTCTAATTCCATTAATCATCTTATCGATATTTTATTTCTTCACAACTCCTCCAGAAAAACTTGGTTTGGAAATAATTCGAGAGTTAGATCAAAATAGATTTCAAGAAGGCGAGCACATTGAAATTTCCCTTCGAATTAGAAATAAGGGTAAGCAAGCAATTGACATGCTTGAAATTATAGATATTTTACCAAAGCAAGTTAGCTTAAAAAACAGTAGTAATCATATAATTACTTCTCTTGACGTCGGTGAAGAGACAGAATTTCGTTATGTGATTAGTTGTGATTATAGGGGCAGATGGAAGCTTGGACCAACACATGTTCGAGCGAGGAATTTTATAGATTCTGCCTTTGTCGTTGAAACTCACGATAATACAGAAGATAAAATTATAGTAATTCCGAATTTTGAGATTATCCGAGATATGCCTTTCAGAACAAAGTATCCGAAAATATCTGATGGACCATTTCATTCTAAATTGAAAGGGGAAGGATTAGATTTCTCAGGAGTTCGTGAGTATACACATTCCGATTCACTCACCCGAATTAATTGGCCTGCAACAGCAAAATATAATCGATTATTTACTAATGAATATGAGCTTTTCAGGAAAGCAGATTTATTGTTAGTTCTGGATGCAACTGAAAAATCAGCATCAATCCTGGAAGACCAAATCAAAGCAGTTCTCTCCTTGAGTGAACACTTTTTGAAGTACAAATGCCGTGTTGGTTTAATGATTATAAGAGATGCAGTGGATCGATTTAATTTGAGCTCATCAAGACAACAACTAATAAAATTCACAGAAAAATTAATCGATGTACAAGCGACTAAAGTTGAAAGTTTCAACATCTTAGATAAGCGTATAAAAAACAATATTGATCAGTACTTTCCTATGAATTGTTTAACGATAATCATTTCTCCATTAATACATCCTACAATAAATAAAATACTAATTGATGTAGCGAAAAGAAGAAGAAATAGCTTTTTCCTAGTGCCTTCGATTATCTCTTCTGAATGGCGATTTATCACGGAGAAAGAAGATATAGCGAATTTACTGGTACATCAAAGTTTGCTTCTTAGAAGACAAACTGAAATCACTCGAGTGTTTCATGAAGGATTAGTGGTTTTTGAATGGGATGTGAATACACCATTCAGTGTCTTTATGAATAAATTAAAGCAAATAGCAGTAAAGAGGGGGAGAAGATGAATGAGTCGTGAGAAAAAACAGAGGAAAAAAGAAAGTGCTTCTTCTAAGAAAAAGGATGTTGAAGAACAAGAAGAGATCGAGTACATCGTTGAAGGAAAAATACTCAAACAAGTATCCAAATCGAAAATAAATTTTAGTGAAGAATTTGACACGAAAGTAAGAAACTTACAAATTATAGCTCTTGTAATGGTTGTTATTATTTCATTAATCTCTCCATTACGATTAATTGAATCACGAACTTATTTTGATTTTACAGCAGTTGGATTTGTTACTGCCAGTTTTGTTCCTTCCTTGATTGCTATCTTTGGATTTATGCGAGGGGGAAGAATAAGTTTGTATATTTCAGTAATAATTTATGGCCTTTGGATTTTAGTTCTTTCCAGTTTCTATTGGGAAGTAATCCTAATGATGTCAGCTTTGATAATCTACTTTGAAGTTACAAGAATGATTCAATTAGTTAGACCATTACTTTCAAACGTTAAATCTATTTCAAGGGGAGGAGCGTATTATCATGCCGGAGTGTTTCTTGACCGTTATTTCAGGTTTTTACTCAAGTTTTGTGGATTCTTAGTTGGATTTTCGATTACTTTTGGTGTTCTCGGTTGGTATATTTTTGAACCATTACCAAGTGACATTTTGTTTTCAATCTTCTTCATTCTCAGTCTTGCTATGTTAATATTGATTAGTAGACGCACAATTACAAAAGATATTCAGAAAATAATCATCAAAGAAGAACGTGATCGAATGGAACATGAATTAGCAAAATCCCATTCTAGATACTCATGAATATGAAGTAAGATAAATTTGTGTTCATGTTTCCATCAGTTTTCTAAAATCATAAATAACAGTAGCTAATTCTATGAAAAATTGTTCATCCAAGAGTCTATCCTCTTTGAATAAGTTTCTAAAAAAAGTAGAAATTCTGTTTGAAAATGTTGGTTGGGGTAAAGCTGTTTTGATCCAGACATTAAGATCACACAGAAATAATACTACGTTTTCATTTGGTAATACTGTTAGCAATTGCTTTTTGTTCTGAAGTAATTGTTCAATTTCATCGTCACTAATTCCTTTTCCAATTTTAAGCAAATTAAGCATGTCATGTTGTATGGATTTACACATACTCTGACTCGTTAATGTTAGAAGATCACCTCTCCTACTAAAATGCTGATATGTTAAACTGATACGTGGGAGAGTTTTGAGATAAGATCGACGGGCCCAAGTTTTGATTTTCCTTGTATGTTTTCTTAAATCACGAAAAATTATGATGAAGATAAAGATAATACTGATGAAAAAGACGATAAGCCAACTTTGTTCAAAGAATTCCAAAAGACTAGCCATCATCCTTCTCTCCATTTTCTTTATCTCGGATTTCTTTTGGATCGGCATCAGCTGCTGTGGAACTTTCTGAAGTTTCCTCAGATTCCTTTGGTGCTTTTTGCTTCTCTTTGTCTAAACGTTTAGAGATCTTTTCATGAGATTTTTCTGCTTTTGAGGATTCTTTCTCACTTAATTCGTGCTCACTAAATCTTGCTTCTTCATATAAGTCTGTTAAATCTTCCAATGACTTATCTTTAATTTCAAATTTTCCTGTAGTGGTTTCTTCAAATTCACCTGGAGTCATACTTCTTTCGGATTTTGCACCATGATCTATTAAATCGTAGGAAGCTTTGTGGTACGCTCGAATAATCCGCTTCCGATGATCCGTAGTAGACGCTGTTGGCATCCATCTTCTTTCTTTATCCAAAATTCGTTCATGGAATTCATCATCTCTTTTTCTAAAGAAATCAATTCCAATGAAAATAACAGCTATCGTAATAAATACACCAGATACTCCTAGAAGGATATTAGAAATAACGTTGGGAGGAACTCCTGTGAAAACTCCTGAAGGACCATTGGAGCTATTTGTTGGAGATGGATCTGGAGTTGTCTGATTATTAGTTAGAGAAGGGTCAGATGATGTCGCATTATTTGTTTCTGTTGCTGTAGGTCCGGTATCAGAGGGGTCTGTATTAACATCAGGAGTAACCCCTGGAAAATAATCACGAATGAAATCAACTAATAACCCATACCCTAAACCTATAATCAAAGCTAACATCAAGGGCATAATAGACCTTGTCCAACTACCATCTGAGAATAAGATCCTTAAAATATATAGAAGAATTACTAATCCGAGGGCTATGAATGGAACATATAAAGCAATTTTTGTAGAAATATTATCAGAATCAGCAGATGGTAAACCGGTGAAAAAATCACTCCAACTATTTTCCCCAATAGAATCTGTTACTTTTATCCAGTCAAGTTCTTGTATGTTAGACCAAGACAATTCTAAAACTTCAGATATAGTATAAGTATTATCTGTAGCATTTAACATTAAAGCGTCATTTACATAGACCCTAAAAGTATGATTATTTGGTGTACGAATGATTTTTACGTCATACACAGCTCTTGCTACAGGGACAAAATACGTAGAATTTAATTCTACCTCAGAAGAAGAACTGTCGAGTCGATTTATAGCAAGCCTTTCACCGATTTGGAATATTAGCTTATATCCTTGTGGTGTTTTTGCATTGTTGTTGTAATTCTTATTCAAACCAATAAAAGTTATCGAAGCAGAACCCGATCCGTAATATTGAAGTTTCCATTCCCATTCCCCGTATGCAACTGAGCTTTCGTGATAAGCCCAATTATCATTTGGTGTTCTAGCATATAAGGATCCTTTTTCTCCCTCAAATAGTCCTTGGGTTACCGTCCATTCTTCTATATTAGAATCAAAGAGATACTTTGTTGAAAATGCAAGAGCAACAACAGACAAAACTAGAAAAACTGTAATGAAAACAAATTTCCTATCAACCTTCAGTCTCGAGAGTGAAAACCTTTTCTTGCTTTCCTTCTTTTTCTCCACTGAAGAATCTTCTGACATAACTCACGCACCAAATACTCACAATAACATGCGTATACAGTATATTTATTCTTTCTAATATTATGAAAATAAGGTTAAACTGCTTAGTTACTAAAAAAAGGGAAAAATGAAGCTAGAAGAACAACTAGGGGAAAGTCTGGGGAAGATTGTATGTTCAGAATATAAGCATTCTTAGCAATTGATAATGAGGTTGCGATTTTACTATTTTTGTATTTAAGATAAATTCGAGAATATTTTAAATAGCCTTTCAGAATTTTTGGTAATTCATCGCTTGTTTTCCACTTTAGAAATGAGAAACTTCTATTCCTGTAATAAAAACTTTTCAAAACAGTTCCACTGGAGGAAATTTTGTAGAATATTTTATTGTCCATTTTTCGTGTTTCTAATTGTGCTTCTGAATCATTTAGTAGAAAAATGGTAGAATTAGGTGTTATCCTAATCCTTCCTATGGCAGTCTCACTGCCGTCTACTTCTTGATATATTATCCAATGATTACTTATTGGCACAACTTTAAATTTCACAAGCATCACGGCAATGTTGGAGTGATTTCATAGTCCTTTTCCCATTCAACCTCGAATTTGTAGGTTATTTTAGTTACACCATCTGGTTTGAGTTTTAACTCCCAAGTGTAAATACCAAGATTATCTTTTGCAGGCACAATACTGGCTTCAAAACCCTTGATTTTAATTCTTTCAGATCGGGAATAAGGAATTGTATCTTTGAGTGTCATTTGTGAAGCTTCTTTTCGGAAGTTCTTAATCTCTAATTCGTATTCATAAGAAATTGCACGTTTACCTTTGACTAAGCCTGCTTTTTCTCTAACTCGCTTGAGTAGCTTCTTTTTAGCAGCTAGTTTGAGTTCTTCTCGTGCACCTAGTTTGAATTCGTCTCTTGGGGGAACTCTGGTAATATGTGTTTCACCAATGAATTCACCTTCCGAGTAAACTTTAGCGTTTCCACCAAGAATTACTTCATCATCATTGGTAATTTTATCTTGAGCGATAACTCCAAGAGCATCAGTAGCTGCCCAATAGAATTCTTTTTCAGTTTTTAGTTCAGTAATAGTTAAAGTGACTGGATGAGTATTTCCATCAGATGGGATTGTCCATTTACCAGGAATAACATAGCTTTGTACACCAACGGCACTTTCTTTCATTTCTGCTACCGGTTCAATCATTTCTTCCTCTGGTGCAAAATCATCCATTGCTTCTTCTTTAGCTACACTAGCGGCGAATCCTGCTGCACCGGCTTTCATTTTTCTCATAGAACGTTTAGGTGCGGCGGCAGGGCGTGCATAGGGATCATAAATATCAATATAGAATGGATTTGGATCGATAACCCTTATCGGTTTGAATACCGCAGTTGATATTTCTAATTCAACGTTCTTCCAATCCTCTAATGTTCGATTGACAACTTGTGCTATCCCTTTAAGAATTGCTTTGGCAGGTTGCAAATCGACATCATAATTAGCACTCCAAGTGACACCTCTGGTTTGATAAGACAAATCAAAAACAAATGGACCGGCTGTATTTACATCTACTCCAATTGTTATGGTAAAAGTCTGTTCTACTCGAGATTTATTTCGATATGCATTGATTTTTGCTTGCAATGTGTTCAGTTTTTTCTGGAGATTCTCAATATCCTCTTCTAGTTTTTGCTTTTGTTTTAAGAAATCAGTATTTCTTTTTGTTTCAAAAACGATGAACTCATTTAGAGTTGTTAATTGTGATTCGCCAGAAGCTAACCATTGTGGAAATTCGAGTGAGAATTTATCACTTAAAGCTTTTAATCGAGCATTCTGTAAACTAGCAAATTCCATTTTTTGAGTTAATACTTGTAAGTCCTTTTGTAATTTATCTTCTTCTAGAATTAAGGCATTCAAAGCTTCATGTGAAACTTCTTCTTGATAGACGGTTTCCACATCAATTGCACCCAAGGATCCCTTACCTTTACCTGAAACCCTAACGCTATCTTTGTGTAAATTCTTTGTTAAACCTTGAACACGCACTTGCTGGAACCCCTTTTTGAGTTCAGCTTTACCGGAACGATAAATTCTCGCTCCATCTAAATATACCACAACTCTATCAATTGTGGGTTTAAGATGTGTAAAATTTTTATCTGACATTAGAATAACCCTCAATATTTGATGTTTCAGCTAATACGTTCGTTTTATAAAACCTTTCGAAATGCAACCCCGAAGGAAAGAAAGAATTTTAAAAGAGCAGAAATAGGTTATATTAACCTATTTAGAACTTGATTTCTGGTGAATCTATGGCAAATTTCATTGAGAAAAATTATCGATTACTTTCAATAATCGGATTCATTTTGATAGTTTTCGTAATAACTGGTGGATTAATTTTTGGACCATTCAATGAAATATTACCTGATTCTCTAAGAGAAAAGTTTGGGTATTCAACAACCTCAACAGACTTAGATGAAGAAATGCAAGTAAGATTGATTGTTGATTTCAACGGATTT
>DAOVHJ010000207.1 GCA_030671945.1 Candidatus Heimdallarchaeota archaeon | reverse complement strand
GTAAAACAACCAGAAGTATTCATTTATCGATACAATTTCATTTGGATTATAGAAGATCCAACCAAAGATAGAGATTATTATTAAAATTGCTACAAAACTTGAGAGTCCAAGAAAGAGGAATCTTAAAATTTTATAGAGACCTTTCCAGGCATCATTATCTGGTTTATAGGTAAGCAAAGAAATTCCTGCAGTCATGAAAATAACTACAGGGAGAAGATTCATTCCTATCATTGCACCATAAAGCGCAGCTTTGCTAAGTCCAAGATCTGCAGTTCCTAATAAATCTAAAAAGAGATCACTTTCAGTTACAAAGATAGTTAAAAAGAAAGTTACTAAAGCACCTATACCTAACACTATGAAAATTATTCCAAATACCATAGCAATTGTGTTTCTTGATTCTAATTTCTGTCTACGTTGTTGTTCTATAAGTCTCTCCTGAACATCAGGTGATAGTTTATGAAGTGGAGTATATACTGATTGTTTATCACTAGCAATTGAAATTGCAGGTGATTGTTGTGCACGTTGAGTTGTTTGCTGAGTCAGTCTCATTGGAGCGCCACAAAAACTGCAGTAGGAATTATAAATTGGAACCTCTTCTCCGCATTTACTACAATTAACTTTATCTACAAAATGATGTCCACAAAAGTTACAGAAAAGGTTTGCCTGAGGATTTTTCTCACCACAATTAGTACAAATAATTGACTCTTTGTCAGTTTCACCATCATTTTCTTTTTCTTCATTGGGTGAATTATTTTTCTCCTCTTCCATTAATAAACCACCAAATCATTTGAAATTAAATTCACTAATCTATAGTAGTTATTATTACTGTTCATATTTTAAACAATTGCATTCTTTTTTTTATTGGATTTTTAATTTAGATGTTTTTAAAGAAATATCCTAGATGAACAATTAGTAGGTTGGTAAAGGCAAATCTCATACGTGAGATTAAGAAGGTTGTAATGATCAAATGAGTAAAATTTCTGGAATATTACTTGATTTTGACGGTGTTTTATCTTCTATCGTCGTGAGATTAGGGTGGCCATTCTATCATGCATTAAAGAAAGTAAAACCGTATGCAAGAAAAATGGAAATTTTGTACTCTCTTAATGATATAATGACTATGTACTTGAAGGAAGAAAATCGGAATCTATTTTATGTTCCAAAAATGGTAATAAAAATAAGTAGAAATCTTCAATTAAATTATTTTCAAATGTTTAGATTTGTAGTCTATCTTCTTGTTTTAATAAGGAAAAACAATAATAATATTGCTCCTGAGGATCAAGCAGATGATGTTTTGAAATTTGTTACTGATAATTACAAAACAGCTATTGTAACTCATGCTGAAAGAGAAGTTATTCATTCTGCTTTTAAGAAATTCAAGTATCTGAAGGACATCGATGTTATAATCACACAACAAGATATGAAATACACGAAACCACATCCTGAAGGATTAAATAAAGCAATGAAATCTTTGGGATTAAAACCAGATGAAACTATTTTTGTTGGAGATTTGCCACATGATATACTAGCAGGAAAAAGAGCAGGAACTTTGACTTGTGCAGTTGTTAATTTCGAAGGAGCTGAACAAGGCAAAAGAGATGTTCTGAGACGCTTTAAACCAGATTTCATTATAAATCATGTAAGAGAATTACCAATGCTTCTTAGAAAGTTAGAAAAGAAATCTCTGTTTGGATATTAGCTGGTATCATCTGTAATGAGTTTTGGTATATCAATAATTATAATCGATCCTTTCGTTTGGTCTTTTTCATCTCGATCTTTAACTGAGATATAACCATTGAAACTCTCAATAATAGCTTTAACAAGAGTGAGTCCAAACCCAGAACCATGAATCGTACCTTTGCTTCTTGCATATCTATCAAAAAGGAATTTCTTCATTTCCTCTCCAATTCCCAGACCTTGATCCCTGAATTCAATTCGCCAATAGCCATCAAAATCATCAGAAGTAGCTATATTAATTTCAATTACAACTTCATCATTTCGATCAAACATAACAGCATTATCTAAAATATTGAAAAATGCATCTTTTAACAAATCATTTCCTAAAGTGAAATATTTCTTTGTTTTTATATTATGATTTATTGTTATCTTTCTTAGTTCAAATTTATCCAGAAGTGCCTCTTTGGCTTTCTCTAAAGCAATATTGATATCATAAGGGGTGTAATCATATCCTTTCCTTTTAATTTTGAAAAATTTGTCCATATTTGCTATTAGCTCACCAATACGCAAAATTCCAATTCGACCTTTTCTTTGTTTTATTATTGAATCTGTAAGATTTGATTCAGCTTTTAGCAATGACAAATCTATTTGCGATAACGCATCTTGGCAGAGATTTAGTACATCATGAAATAATAAATCACTATAAAATTCTAGCTCACCTTTCTCTTCTCGAAGAGAATTTACTAGTTGTCTCAAGTCACTTACAGGATCTAAAACTAAAATGAAGCCAGCTTTTTCTTCAAAAGAGATCGGGGAAATTTGTACTCTGAAAGGTAAAGGCATTCGATCTTTTCTTATACAAGTTATTTCTCCTACATAATTTTTCCTTGTAATGTAAATCTTATTCATTTCACTAATAAGTTCTTTAGCTGCATCCTTTGTCTGGAATAATAGGCTTATATCTTCTCCAGTAATAGTTTCAATGGGATACTGGAGAATTTTTTCAACAGCATTATTTATCCAAGTTATCTTCTGATTAACAACGCTCATTATTAATGATTCACTGTTATTCATAATAGATTTGAAGAAATCAACAGCATTTACAGTTGATTCGGAATTCTCTGGGACAAATTGTCTAAAAACTAAAAGAATTCCTTTTGATAAATTATTTCTATCAATTGCATTTCCATGTATACTCACAGATAAATCTACATTACTTTTTGTTTTTAAGATCCCTTGATAAAATAACTCACCCTTACTCTTTAAATCTCTATTACATGCAAGCAGAAATTTAGCATATTCATTTTGATTTTTAAATAAAATTTCTAATGATTGATTTTTCACTTCATTGTGTTTGTATTCGAAAAACTTTTGCCAATTCTGTGAAGACCAATATATTTGATTGTTTTTCATGAACAATACTGGTGTTTTGATTGCATTTATCATGGTTTCAAAATCACGATCTTCCGAGAGAGCTTTAATAGGCATAAGTTCCTCTGTGATATCAAATTCGACTAATAAATAACCAATATATTTCTTAGTTTCTATTTCTATATACTTTTGAGATATACCTCTTATCCACCGCATTTCCCCTGATGGTTTAAAAATACGATATACGATTGGAACGGAATAACCATCAGGTCTAAACTTAGAGTAATTCTCTTTAACCAATTTACGATCATCAGGATGAATATATCCAAAGATTGTTAGGAGCTGAAAATCTTCAAAAGAGTAACCTATGACTTTATCTGAATTTTGAGTAGTATACAGTATTTCTTCATTTAAGTCAATAAGAGTAATTCTGATGTTTATTAAATCTTTAAATATACTTGCCCACATGACAACATCATGTTCATCTAGAATGTCAGTATATTTGGCAGCCTTTTTTGATTTGGAAGAAATCTTCTCTCCATCTGGTTCTTCTCTATTAATACGCATTAGAAGTACAAATCCGTAAACTACTTTGTATTTACAATTAATATATTTAATTATAATGACTCACAAAAATCTTGTAATTAATGTTAAGAAAAGAAAAATCGAAAATTATTAAGCTAAACAAACAATGACAGAAAAAAAAAATGATTTGAGAATCCGTTTTTAAAATAAATCAAGTATTCAGCTATATTAAAAAAGAATGACTATGTATAACTATAAAGGTTGTATGGTTATTTTCTTGTTTGGAAAAAACCAAAACCGGAGTGTCAACGATGGGTACCAATAAGGAGATTCTATTTGTAGATGGTATTTCTAAGATTTTCGGTAAAGCAGGCGCTGCTCAAAGTGTTGTTGCATTAGATAATATTTCTTTCTCACTAACACCTGGTGCGAATTCCATTCTTGGTCCAAATGGAGCGGGAAAAAGTACTCTGATTAAGATTTTACTTGGTTATCTTACTGCAAATAATGGAACAGCTCAAGTATTAGGTTATGATATATTTAAAGAAGGAAAAAAAATAAGAGAAATTGTTGGCTACATGCCTGAAACCCACACTTTGATACCTGGTGTAAATGCAATCAAACAAGTTTCTCTTTTAGGACGGATTTCTGGTCTGCCTAAAGCCGAAGCTATGCAAAGGGCCCATGAGACTTTACAATATGTTGGTCTTGATGAAGCTCGGTATAGAAAAGTTGATGAATTTTCAACTGGGATGCTTCAAAGATTGAAGCTAGCCCAATCTATAGTTCATGATCCAGAATTAGTGATTCTTGATGAGCCTACAAATGGTTTGGATCCAAAGGGGAGATTAGATATGATTGCTTTAATTCGTGAAATCAGTAACGATCATGCAATCAATATTATTGTCTCTTCTCATCTTCTCCCTGATGTTGAAGCAACTTGTGATTACGCGACAATACTTAATCTTGGGAAAGTAGTTGCTCAAGGGGAAATTAAGGAGCTTACTGGACAAGAAGCGAAAAGTCAAGAACAGAGAATAATGAATGTCCAAATTAAAGGTAATATGAATGACTTTCTTGTTGGGCTAAAAGATAAAGGGTTAGCATTTCAAGTTGTTGAAAAAATAATCCAGATTCCATTCCAAGAAGATGATATTTCCCTGAAAATATTAGAAATAGCCCACGAAACAAAAGTACAAATAAGATCTATTACTCCTCGAAAAGCTATTTTAGAGGATGTCTTTGTTCATAAAATTGAAAATGTTCAAGAAATAAAAGAAGAAAACATAATTTTGGATACTGGAAGTAATATGGCGATTACTGCTTCCGAACTAGAAAATCTAATTCCTTTTGTAAACCCAGAAGAAGAACAGGGACCTCTGGTGAAAATTGAAGATAAATACGTCCGGAAAAAGGATTTTGATAAAGCAGTGAAGAAATTACAAAAGAAAATAAAGAAAAATCGAGGAGAAAAAGAAAAATGAGTGTCTTTGATCGTAGTTACAGAAGATATACTGGAGAGCTAAAAGGAAGGTGGTCGAGAATATGGGCCATTACAACAAGCACTTTTCGTGTTCAATTCTCCGGTAAAAAAATCATCTTCTTACTTATTCTATG
>DAOVHJ010000294.1 GCA_030671945.1 Candidatus Heimdallarchaeota archaeon | reverse complement strand
CTGCCACAAAATCAGGTTTTATTCCAAATTGAATTAGAAGTCTGAATAAGGCTATATCAAGAACGAAAATTGCTGGTTGAGTTATTTCTGTTTGTTTTAGTAATTCTAATACTTCCTCATCACTTTTGTTTACAGCGAAAATAATCTCAGAGATTTTGAAACCCAATAACTCTTCCATAATTTCATCTGCTTCTTTGAATGTGGAGCGAACAACTTCAAACCTTTCGTAAAGTTCTCTACCCATTCTAACGTATTGGCTTCCTTGTCCTGGAAATAGAAAAGCAATTTTTCCGAGTTTGTGATCTTCACCATAAAATATACCCTTATTTCTCAAAATAGTTCTTTTCTCTTTGCTTTTCAAACCACTTAATAATTGGTCTAATGAACCTGATAATTCGGTTAAAGAGTTACAAGTAATTCCAGCTCTAACAGGTTTCTTGAGTGATTTAGTTGAATCAAAAGCAATATCCCGAATACGTTGACCAATACCATCAACCTCAAAACTACTTGATAACTGTTTATTCTTGAGCTCAAGAATGCTTTTCTCTAATTCTGCATCGGTTTCTCCACCAAAGAATATGGCATCAGTTTCCAGTGTTTTATATTTCTTCAAATACTCTTGCCATTTATCTTGATTCAAAATTATATCAAATTCCTGCTTAATTGGAGAAACACCAGATAATAATCTCTTTAATTCTGAGGGACTAATAAGTGTTGGTAGATGACCTTTAGTTTTACCAGGAATATATTCTTCAAGAATTGCATGGTAATTTGTTCCACCAAACCCGAAAGAGGAAACTCCAGCTATACGTGTTCCAGTTGTAGGGGTAGACCATTTTAGGCTTTTAGTATTAACATAAAATGGAGAGATTTCCCAATTGATGTTTGGATTCGGAGTTTCAAAATTAATTGAAGGAGGTAATGTTTGGTGATGGAGAGATAAAACTACTTTTATTAACGAAGCAATTCCTGCTGCACTTTTAAGATGGCCAATTTGGCTTTTTATTGACCCAAGAGCAATGGATGAATGAGGAGCTTTTTCTGCGAGTTCATTTAAGACTTGCATTTCAATTACATCCCCAACAGTGGTACTAGTTCCGTGAGCTTCGACCAATTGAACATCAGAAAAGATAATATTAGCTTGGTCTAATGCTCTTTGTATAGCTAATTTTTGACCTATAGGATTTGGGGCAGTAATTCCCTTACCTTTTCCATCAGAAGAGGAACCAAGACCTCTTACAACAGCATAAATTTTATTACCATCTTTTATAGCATCAGATAATCGTTTAAGGACAACAAAACCCGCTCCTTCACCCATAACAAAACCATTTGCACGTTTATCAAATGGGTAAGAACCATCAGCTGCTAAAGCTCCTATTTTTGAGAATTTTATGAAAGTTGTTGGATCAAGAGAACAATCTGCACCGCCACATAGAGCGATATCGTATTCTTTATCTAGAAGTCCTTTAACTGAAACATTCAATGCAGCTAAGCTAGATGCACATGCAGCGTCTGTAGTCATATTTTTACCACGAAGATTGAAGACATTAGCAATTCTACCTGCTATAACATTCGATAATTCACCTGGCATTGAATCTTCATTTATAGGTACTAATCGTGAATCATAATCATCTTCTACAAATTTCTTAATATCTGCCCATAATTTTGGATCCATATCTTTGAATGAGGTTGATCTTTCAATTGTTTTGAAAGTTTCAGGTATGTAGATTCTTCTTGTATAATTAGCACGAATTTCGTCTCCCATTGCATTACCGATAATTATTGCAGTTCTATTATGATCAACACCTTTCCCCAGTAAACCAGCATCTGTTAAGGCTTCTTTTACTGCTACAAGAGAAAGCTTCTGAACTCTTCCCATAGTTAAGGCAACTTTGGGTGGTATTTTGAATTCTAAAGAGTTAAATTCGAAATTTTTAATCGATGCTGCGATTTTTGCATAGGATTTGTTTGGAGCATTTCTATCTGTACTAAAGAATAAATCTATATCATCTGCCCAACGCTCTTTGGGTACCTCATGAACGGAATTCACTCGTTTCCTAATATTTCTCCAATATGATTCTATATTTGGTGCATCGGGAAATACACAACCAAGTCCAATTATCGCAACTCCTTCTCCATCAAAAACTTCTGTACTAACTACTTGTGGAGTTGATTCTACGGTAATAGGTTGTTGTTTTATTACTGGTTGTTTGGCAATTTTGGAAATTTTCTCGAATTTTTCAAGTAATTCTGTAATTCTACCCATCAGTACTTTTTGTGAATTTGTCACTAATTCTTTATGTAAATGATCTATAGATCTTATGCAACGAAGACTTGTAACAATTTGACCAATTAGGTAGTTTCCTTTTTGGTATTGTACTTTTTCATCAACAAACATGAATCTATTTGGTTTATCATCTTCTCCATCTGGATTCCAAATTTCTCCAAGTGCAGCAATTCTTGTTGCTCCTAGATTGTCTCTTTCATATTGATGTTTTCTCTCTTTTAATGGAACACCTTGATCTATTCTATCGTGTTCTCTTTTTATTATTTCACGAGCACATGGTGTTGGTATTGATCTTGCTCGAGTGTTTACAGTATCGCCTAAAACCATTGTTTCCTTTGCGTTGAGAGCTAATTGCTGATATAATGGTTGAATTGCACCTGTCCCAACGATTTCTTTGACTAGAATGTATGCGGAACCAACCCACATTATTCCATTCATTAATTTCGGTAAGGCTGATGCAATAATTCCTGCAATTGCTGCAGAAAATCTATCACCAATTCCACCTGCAAATGCTACAGTTACTTTTTGTTTGCTTTGCTCTATAGATTCTTCTAATTGTTTTAATTGATGTAAAGAAAGCTCCCATAAAACAAAACTAGTTAAGAAACCAATATGACCGCCACATTCCATTCCTTCCAGAACGAGATTTTTGACATCTGATTTGATTGCTTCTGCAAAAAGAATTGGAGATGGTGTGTGAAGAAATGTCTTAATTCCATAACTCATTACTTCTATTGCATGATCAATAGTTCCAGCAGCAACAACAGCAAATGAAGGCTTAGTTTCTTTCAATATTTCAAAGTGGGCATCTCGAGCAGTTTTATTTGCATCCAAACAAATAATTCCACAACCAAATGGTTTTCCACCTAATTTTTCTTTTGTCTTTGTAATGAGAGTTCTGGTTTGATTTGGGAAAAGTGATCCTAAAGCTAATATTGGCAATGCACCTGCATCGGAAATAACTTTAGCAAAAGTAGGATTTTCAGAAATATTTGCCATTGGACCTTGAATAATTGGGTATTTGATACCTAACTCCTTTGCAATTTCATTTTTTTTCCTAAATGGATAATTTGTAACTGCATTCCTGATTTGCTTCTCGGTTTGCTTCAATAATCCGTTAATTATTCCTAACACATTAGAAAACTTACTAGTCAGAATTTTGGCAAAAGGAACATCTTGTCCTAGTGGAATTAAACAATTAGAAAGATCATCTTTTTCAAACATCTCTCTTTGAGATAATAATTGCTCATTGAATTGCTTTGTTCTTTCCTTCTTAGTTAGTTTAAGCAATTCTTTTTCTTTCTGTAGGAACTCTTTGACGACTCTAGTTCCTAATCTAGCATAAACTCGGTATTTATTTTTGGTTGATTCACCGAGTACTTTAGTATCAGTCGCATCTAATTTTTCTATAAATTCTTTTGCATTTTTAGATAAGGGACTTTCTGGTGTAAGGT
>DAOVHJ010000271.1 GCA_030671945.1 Candidatus Heimdallarchaeota archaeon | reverse complement strand
CTCCTTTTGGCACATATGTGGATTATTATCTCACTGCTGATGGAGGTGCTCATTGGGAACTCGTAACTCCAGGTATTGAGTACATATTCATTAATCCAGGTAGCGAGCTTCAATGGCGTGCTGAACTTGTTGGTCCAAATGATAGGAGTGTCCATATTTACGATCTTTCAATAGACTACTTCTATAATGAAGCTCCAAGTATTCCTCTAATACACGATCCTGGAAATGTTAGCACAAGTAGTAGTGTTACCGTTATATGGGATGCCAGCACTGATGATGCAAGTATCGCATACTATATCTTGGAAGTCGATGATTCAAACACCTTTGCTACTCCAACAGGTACACACAATGTCTCTGGTTTATCACGAACAGTCACTGGTTTTACAAATGGAACTTATTACTTCCGAGTTCGAGCAGTCGACATTTGGGATTTATCCAGTGGTTGGAGTTCTATAGTTGATATAGAAGTTCAAATCACAGGTCTGGATCTAGAATGGTGGGTCTATGTCGCTGTTGGCGGTGGTTTAGTACTACTGATTCTCATCATTGTAATTGTAGTTCGGGTAAGAAAACGGAAAGCAATTACTACGCGATAAGAAAATCTAGAAAGACGCTCATGCGTCTTTTTTACTCTTTTTCTTTTTTTGATTTATGATTATTGTTTGCTTCTGTGTTTCCTTCCCACAGTTCCTTCATTTCTTCACTTGTTTCTAATAAATCCTCTAATTTTCCTTGACTTTCTACTTTCCCATCCTTCATTACTATGACATTATCTGCTCTTCGAAGAACCATAGGTCTATGAGAGACTGCTAAACAAGTGATGGAATTTCCTGTCATGAATAATCGTTCCCAGAGTAATTGTTCTGTTTCTACGTCTAACGCACTGGACAAATCATCGAAAACCATTAACTCTGGTTCTCTTACAAACATCCTTGCTGCGGCCAGTCTTTGTTTTTGTCCACCGGATAATCTGACTCCCTTTGGTCCAACTAGGGTTTCATATCCTTCTTCGAAATCATCAATTTCGCCTTTGAAAACAGCTAATTTTACTGCTTTGTCAATATCAGCGGAATCTTCTGGGACATTCAGTAATATGTTATGCTTCAATTTCTCACTGAACAAATACGGTACTTGTGGAGTATATGCCGCTCTTGGGGGAATCATGAAATTAGTTGGATCAGTTATCTCTTCACCGTTCCAATGCAATGTACCCTTCTCTTTTGGAACTAAGCCTAGAATTGCTCGTAGGAGGGTTGTTTTTCCAGAGCCTATTCTTCCGGTTACTACAGTTATTGATCCTTGTGGTATTTTCAAAGAGACATTCTTGATTCCTTTATCCGTCCCTGGATACATGTACGACAGTTTTTTAGCCGTCAGCATCGATAAGATATCTTTCTCCGTCCGTTGTATTGCTTCAAATGGCGGAAAGGGTTCAAATTCATAAATAGGAGCGTGTATAACTATATCATCTGCAGTTACACTTTCTTTGTGATTCTGAATAAGTGTTAAGATTCTTCCATAGGAGACTTTTGCCTGTTGATACATTGGAATGAAATCCCCAAGCATCCAGATTGTGTCACCGATCCACCACAATTGTGTTTGGAAGAAGTAAAGATTACCTAAAGTGAATACTCCAAGATTCATAGCTGGGCCAATTAATAAGAGGATTAAGCCTAAACCCAAATTTATAGCGAATAAGTAAATCGCATCGATAAGAGCTATGAAGACCATTTCTTTTACAATAGCAGTTTTTCTGTTGTCACATTTCCCTTTGAAGTGATTCAAGATGTTTTTCTCGGATCCTGCTACTTTGAAAATTTGAATGGATCCGAATATCTTTCCTAGGGTATCAGTTACTTCTGCTGTTGCTTTTCTTCTTTTCTTTCGAAGCTTATCTATTCTTCTTCTCCCTGTTAATCCTATTACCAAAATTAATAGAAAAGGTATGAATACAAGACTGGTTGCTGAAGCACTAATGGTGAACATATAACCTATTACCACACCTGTGTAGATTAGAAAACCCAATCTCAGAGAAATTCTATATGATAATCTTACAACATTGTCTACATCTCCTCTGAAACGCGAGATGGATTCCCCGGAAGTACTTGGTAATGCTATTGCCCCTGGTTTCTTTAGTAATCCACGCATCATGTTTCTTCTCACTAAGACTTCACCAGTTGTGAAGAAATACCATAAAACTACATCCATGATAGAACCAAGAAAGAAGGCTGTAATAAATGTAAATGGTAAGGTTATCAAGAGATTTCTTACAGACATGCCTAGAATCGTCTCTGCTCCTAAAATGGCATCAATTAATTCCTGAAGACCAAAACTAATGGTGAATCGAGCGAGAAGCCAGGCAATAGCAGAGAAGAAACTACCAGTAATGTAGCCTTTTCTATAACCCATAAGTTTCCCAGATAAACGCCAAACCTTCATGTGAGAACCTCCTCTATGCCCTTTTGTAGTAATTGGGAGAACTCTGATTTAGGATTCTTCGCTAGTTCCTCTCGAGTACCATATTCCAGTATTTCCCCATCACTTAAGATAAGAACATCATCCACTTTGTGGAGGGTAGTTAAGCGATGAGCAATTATAATAGCACTTCTTCCGTGAAGCAATTTTTCTAGAGCAATCTCGATTTGTCGTTCTGTTGCAGGATCTAATCGAGATGAAGCTTCATCTAGAACTACTATTTTGGGATTTTTCAAAAATGCTCGAGTTAATGCTAAGAGTTGTTCCTCTCCTGCAGATAAACCACATTCGTCTGAGAGAATTATAGTTTCAAGTCCGTTTGGCAAATCATTGTACCATTTCTCTAAACCGATATCTTTGAAAATATCCAGTATTACTTCTTCTGGTATTTCTTTATCGAAAAAGGTAACATTATCTCTGATTGATGCTTTGAATAATTCAACATCTTGTGTGACATAAGCAACATTACTTCTCAATTCTTTGAGTGGAAAGTTTTTCGTATTAATTCCATTAACTCTTATTTTTCCACTTTTCGGATCGTAGAGTCTAAAGACTAGTCGAGCAAGCGTTGTTTTTCCACTCCCCGTTTGTCCTACCAATCCTATTTTTCTTCCTGGTTCTAGATTAAACGAGATATCCTTCAATACTAAGTTTTCTGAGTAACCAAAATCTAAGTTATCGAATGCAAGGCTGACTTTTCCTTCAGGAAATACAGTTTCTCCATCATCAATGATTTTTGTTTCAATTTGAAAGAACTCATTTATTCGTTCAATGTTTGCTAATGAGTTTTGTAATTGCTCGATTTGCCAGAGCAATAATCTTAGAGGCCATAACAAATTGGTTCCATAAGTTAGGAGGAGGTAAATTACTCCCGGACTTGTATCCAAGAATGCTGCGAGATAGTAACTTACAACTAGTATTCCAATATTTAGGATTGCTCTCATCGTCACGTTTATTGCATAATATGTTCTTGAGACAATCATTGCCTTATTCTTATTCTTAAAATCGGTTTGTGATACTTCATGGAATCTCTTCATGAGAAATTCATCCGCACCATTTCCTTTGATATCTTCAAGGCCTGAAACACTCTCTTCTATATGCCCAAATAATGCAGTTGTCGATTCCCTTGCTTTTTTCCATAATGGTGAGGAGACATTTCTTACGAAATAGAAGGCAATTAATGCTAGGAAGGCAAAGCCAAGGAAAAATACTCCGTAGACCCACTTCTCAATAAAGACAGCAGTTAATACGCCAATGAGTAAGATAAGACTCCCAAAGAAGTATATCGAGAAAGTGCTGAAAAACTCAGAGAGGGATGATGAATCACCATCAATTCTTTCAATCATTTCTCCTGTTTTGTATTGATTATGAAAAGTCATATCCAAATTCATACAGTGATTTGTTAGATCAACTCGTAAATCATTTGTTGTTGCCCAAGCAAGATTCTGACTAAGATATCTTACAACAATGTAAATTCCTCGATGAACCAGACTGAATCCGATGTACATTAATGATGCATACAGGATAGCTTTTGTATCTAACGTTTCCGCAAAAACCGCATCAATGTAAATACGAATTATTTGGGGGTTTGCAATTTGTATG
>DAOVHJ010000273.1 GCA_030671945.1 Candidatus Heimdallarchaeota archaeon | reverse complement strand
TAAATGCTTCTTTGTTACCTTATGCAGTGCTTCATTCATCGGTGAAACAGCAGCAATGTATCTTGCACCACACTTAGGACATTGAGGTTTTTCATCAATATTACCCACTTTGCTAATGACATTCCACTTACCACACCACATACAAATGAGCCGAATCTCCTTGTTGTCTAATCGTTCCTGAACTTTCAGAGCAAGCTGCCTATCTGCTTTCTTAGGGATAATAAAACCAGTAAATCGTAGCTGATTGACTCCAGCCCTAGCTAAAGGAGACATATCACCAACTAATACCTTAGTAATGGTTTCAATCTTAATTTCTTGATCACTAATTTTCTCAAGAACTTCAACAGTCTGTTTAATGTCCATTTTATCATGAATAAGCTCATTTAGTGTGGCATCAGCAACAAGAGTACCCTCATAAGCTCTGGCAATCCTTCGAGGATGCAGTTTCCCATGTTCCCAAGTTCCCTTAATAACACCAAAACGTTTGGCAATATGAACGAAACGCCATTCATACATAGTTGTTTGAGGTAATGTTCGTCGAAGTAATTCTTCAACAAATTCTCCCTTGATTTCCCTGATAGCACTTTCAATATGCTCGGGTCGTAAGAAATAAGGATACGTCAAAATAATCCTATAAGCATCAGATCGCAAACCAATAGAACAAGCAAATTTAGCCATAAGTAGAGAACTAATAAGCTGACCCAAAGTTTGATTCACTTTATTACCAAAATCGCAATGAATAATCGCCATGTCCGGGCCAATTGTTTCAATAAGAATTCGTTTATCAGTAGGCATAGGATTATCATCAGAAAAGTGTTCGTTGAGATAATTCACAATTTCCTGTTTAGCCCTATCACTGATAGGATAGTTTTCCAAGACAACTTTTGCATCATTTAAATCATCGGATTCAACGAATTTCTGCCAAATATCGTTTCTAATTTTGCCAACTTCTTGAGCAACAGAAAAAGGTACAGGGATCATTTCACCATCCCAAACTGGTAAAGCACCAATTGGATTATGAACAGGAGCAACCTCCACCCTATCATCTTGAATTGCTAAAATCTTCCAGGGAACACCTTTAACAATAAAAACAGTCCCTACATGCCCTTGAATTTCCACAAATTCCCCATCTAATGAACCCACTGTACGATTTGTTGCGACATCATAGATGCGATATTTCTTGACATCTCTGATAGGACTAAGGTTGTTGAAATAATAATGAAGTGTAAATTTGCGTCTAGTGATTTTGTCATCCTCAATCCAAGCAGTTCCGAGTTCTTTCATTAATACGAGTAATTCCTGTAAATTCTCTCGAGTCATATCTTTGTAAGGGTAAGAACCTTTGATGAGAGCAAAAAGATCATCAAAATACCGAGGACTTTCTTCCATCAAGATACCAGCGATTTGATGGGAAAGAACTTCCCAAGGGAGAAAATGAGGCTCAGTGATTTCTAATTCTTTGTTGAGAATCTTTCTCCCAATAACTGCTGACTCCAAAATATCTTCAGCATCAATAGTAATCAGAATTCCCTTACTCGTTTTGTCAATTCGGTGACCGCTTCTGCCAACCCGCTGTAGCAGAGGAGCAATATCTCTGCTTGACATCATTTGGATAACAGTATCAACAGAACCAATGTCAATTCCTAATTCGAGACTGGAAGTGCAAATAATCGCTTTAAGATTACCACTCTTAAAACGCTCTTCAGCTTCCTTGCGAACATCTTTCGATAAAGAGCCGTGATGCACTCCATAGGGAAACTCAGTGCCGATTAATCGCATTCTATTTCCAAGGATTTCAGTGAACTGTCTAGTATTAGTGAAGACTAAAGTGTGGTTATTCTCTTCAATTATCTCAATGACCTTTCTTGCTCGAGCAGTTGCTTCCGGGGAAGAAAAAATCTTCTCGGCAAGAGTTTCGTCTTCAGGAATAGGTTCAGGATAAATAATCGATAAATTGATGGGTTTGAGGGTAGGTTCTTCAAGAATCTTGCATTCTCTACTAAGACCAACAAGAAATTCAGAAACAAGTTCCGGATCACCAACCGTTGCAGAAAGACCAACACGTTGGAAACTATGATCACAAAACCGTTCGAGTCGCTCAAGAGCAACAAGTAGTTGTGTCCCTCTCTTGGAATCAACTAGCTCGTGAATTTCGTCAACAATAACCCAGGAAACATTGCGAAGATGCTGACCAAGCCGCTTAGCAGTAAGAATGATGCCGAGGGTTTCAGGAGTAGTGATAAGCATGTTAGGAGGGTCTAGGGTTTGCTTTCTTCGCTCATACTGAGAAGTATCAGAATGACGGATACCAGTCCGAATACCTAACTGTTCACCAATGTCAATAACTCGCTTGAAAATATCCCGATTCAAAGCGCGTAAAGGAGTGATATAAAGAATATTTATTCCCGGCTTCTTGTTCCCCGCTTCCCATCTCCGAATCATTTGATCAAAAACAGGAAAAACAGCAGCTTCAGTTTTACCAGAACCAGTAGCACTGATAATGAGAGCATTCTCACCCTTATGTACAATAGGAAAGGATAACTCCTGAATAGGAGTGAACTCCTTAAATCCAAGGTTAGCAATAACCTCTTGTAAAGCGGGAGAAAAACTGCCATCATTAAGCATACTATAAAAAGCTCCTTGATAAGTGGAAAAGCTTCTTCTTTTAAATCACAAGATGACTTCGAATAATTAAGAGTAAGTAATATCTATAAATGAATGAAAAATGATACGTTAAGCAATTTCAAACAAAACCAGCAGTAATTAATAAGGAAAAAGAACTATTTAATTTCCATTCTTCGAGACAATAACAGCATTCTTTTCATCTTCACTTTTGTCGTTCAGAATAACAAGTTTCTTCTTCTTATAATGTCTCAAAGCCAATCTAATTGCTAATATAATAACACCTACAACGAACATTATTGAAAGGGCAATCATAGAAATTCTACTATCCCAATAACCAAAGAGAAAGCCAGTTTGTTTAGTAAAGGGATAGAAAAGCATCATTTCAGGATAAAGCCCAGCATCAAAAAGAACGTGAGAGAACAAACCAAGAAAACTAGAAATCAGAGATAAATACCATCTAAATTTGTATTGAGAATTAAACCATTTATTGATTAATTTGTAGGAACCCCAACTAATAACAGATATCAGGAAGAAAAGAACAATTACTCCTAAAACACTATGGAAAACACCATGAAGCTGACCAACATTGAAAAGAAGATGAAAAAGTGGTTCAAGGTCAATCAAAATAGCACCTAATAACAAAGCAATAGGGTCGAAAAATGGGCAGACAGCGAGAAGTAAAACACCAAAGCCTAAATGAAAAGGAGTAAAGGGCATAATAGAATATTCCTTTCCCTCACTATTAAATACTATCAACAAATGGAATTGCAAATCGAAAAAATGGTGGATCTCTGATGAGCTGAAAAAATAATTTTCATATTGGGGAGGGAGTTACTCATCTTCATAGATCCATGTAATATATCACATTTAACAAATATTAATCTTTTAATATAGACTATAAAGCAATTTCTCGTGAAAAATTATGCTTTACATTTCTCTTTGAAAGCATTTTGATAGTTCAAAACTCAAAATCATTTAACTAAATTGGTAGGAATGGTGAACACTAATGAATGAAGTCAAATCTTGAAGTTAAGCTGAAGAACAAATCAGTCAAAAACTCAAAAGAACAAACAAAAAAATATCAATATTCTTTGAAACTAAAACACAGGTTTGGGTTCCATGAGTTCTTTCTTTAATTTCTTAAACCATTGTTCAACGAAGTCTTTATCACCTTCAATTTCGAACTCTTTATCACCTATTTTATACTTAATTCTATGAGTGACCATGGTTATACCTCCTAAGTACTACTCAATTCCCACATATATTATTTTGACTAAAACTCCCAGAAAGAAAACTGTATAGTGAAACAAAATAATAGAAAATAACCTGTAAAATAAAGAGAATACTCTGCTTGACAGTTTATCACAATCAAATTCCGCTTTATTTTAAAACACAAAACACTTTTA